>NZ_JBMOWO010000102.1:0-36114 GCF_049310525.1 Pseudomonas sp. GZD-222 | reverse complement strand
CCCTCCCCCCTCCTCCCCCCCCCTCCCCCCACCCCCCCACCTCGCCCCCCCCCCCCCCCCCCCCCCCCCCCCCCCGACAGGGCCTTTCAGACTGAAGGATCGCTAGCCTGCATCGAAGCCCGCTGGCTGACCTGGGCATACCAGGCCGCCAGCTGCGGCTGCTGCTCACGCCAGCCGAAGTCAGGCATGCGCAAATCGAGGTAGCCCAGGGCACAGGCCACACCGATGGCAGCGATGTCGAACACCGCGCTCAGTTCGGCAATGTGTTCCTGTTCAAGACTGGCCAGACCGCGACGGATCTTGTCCTGCTGCGATTCGATCCAGCTGTCCCAGCGTTTTTCCTCCGGGCGCAGGAAGGTTTCATAGCGGGTCAGCACTGCGGCATCCATGATCGCATCGGCCAGCGAGGCGAGCGTCAGACGATGCCAGCGTGACCAGCCTTCCTTGGGAATCAGCGGGATGCCGACATGCTGCTGGTCGAGGTATTCGCAGATCACCCGGCTGTCGTGCAGCACCGTGCCGTCAGCCAGGCGCAAGGCCGGGATCTTGCCTGCCGGGTTACCCTGGTTGAGCTCGGCCACCGGGTTGACCGGCGACAGGTTGATGGTCTGCAGTGCCACGCGGTCGATCTGTCCGGTCTCGTGCAGCACCACCAGGACTTTGCGCACAAAGGGCGAAGCCGGTGAGTGGAACAGGGTCATGCTCGGTGCGGACATGACGATCCCTCAGTTGCCTTGCAGGCTGGGTGGCAGGCATACACCGGTGCCACCGATGCCGCAGTAGCCTTCAGGGTTTTTCGCCAGGTATTGCTGGTGATACGCCTCGGCGAAGTAGACAGTCGGCGCCTGGTCGATCTCGGTGGTGATCTCGCCGAAGCCGGCCTTGGTCAACTCTTCCTGGTAAGCCTGTTTGCTGGCCAGGGCCTGTTCCAGCTGCTCGGGGCTGGTGCAGTAGATCACCGAGCGGTACTGGGTGCCGATGTCGTTGCCCTGGCGCATGCCCTGGGTCGGGTTGTGCAGTTCCCAGAACATCGCCAGCAGTTCCTGGTAGCTGACCTTGTCCTTGTCGAACACCACCAGGACCACTTCGGTGTGGCCGGTCAGGCCCGAGCAGACTTCTTCGTAGGTCGGGTTCGGGGTAAAGCCGCCGGCATAGCCAACCACGGTGCTGACCACGCCTTCACGCTGCCAGAAGCGCCGTTCGGCACCCCAGAAGCAACCCAGGCCAAAGATCGCAAAGTCGACGTTCTCGAAGAACGGGCCCAGCAGCGGGGTGTCTTTGAAGACAAAATGCTTCTCGGGCAGGGTCATCGGGGTTTCGCGGCCAGGCAGGGCCTGTTCCGCGGTAGGCAGGACGTTTTTGTTCACCAGGATTTCCGAGCGCAGGACCATGGCCGTTCCTCTGTTTTCAGGTAGATAGGTTGTGGCCATTTCGCGGGACAAGCCCGCTCCCACAGGTATCCCGGTGGGAGCGGGCTTGTCCCGCGATGGGGCCCGAATGAACCCTATATTGCCCGAGAGTAGCGCAACTGTCAGTCCGTCGGTCCACGCGGATAGCGCTTGAGCGTGGTGACCAGCTCGGCCCCCGGAATCGGCCGGTCGAACAGGTAACCCTGGCCGACGTCGCAGCGATGGCGACGCAGGAACGCCAGTTGCTCGGCGGTCTCGATGCCTTCGGCGACCACCTTGAGCTTGAGGTTGTGGGCCATGGCTATCACCGCCGAGGTGATTTCCATGTCGTCCTGGTTGTCGGGGATTTCATGGATGAAGCTGCGATCGATCTTGATGATGTCGATCGGGAATTTCTTCAGGTAGCTGAGCGAGGAATAGCCGGTGCCGAAATCGTCCATGGCCAGGGTCAGGCCCAGCTGCTTGAGCTGGTCGAGCTGGCGGTGCGTGTCTTCAGTGGCTTCGAGCAGCAGGCCTTCGGTCAGCTCCAGCTCCAGCAGGTGCGGCGGCAGGGCTTCTTCTTTGAGAATCTTGGCGATCGAGGCGACCAGGTCGGGATCGGAAAACTGCTTGGGCGACAGGTTGATTGCCACTTGCAGGTTGCCCAGCCCTTCGGTGCGCAGGTGCTGGCTCATGCGGCACGCCTGGCGGGCGATCCACTTACCGATAGGAATGATCAAGCCGGTTTCTTCGGCGACGCTGATGAACTGGTCCGGGCGGATCATGCCCTTGTCCGGATGGTTCCAGCGCAGCAGCGCTTCCAGGCCCAACAGGCGGCCGCTGCGCAAGCACAGCTTGGGCTGGTAGAAGACATCCAGCTCGTTCTGGGTCAGGGCCCGCCGCAGGTTGTTCTCGACGAACAGCTTGTAGCTGGCTTCGGCATTCAGCGCTTCGGTGAATACCTGGGCCTGGTGCTTGCCGTTGGCCTTGGCCTTGTGCAGGGCCAGGCCTGCGTTTTTCATCAGGGTCTGTGGGTCGCGGCCATGCAGCGGCGCGCAGGCCAGGCCCACGGAGCCGGTGACGCTGATCAGCTGGTTGTCGACGAACATCGGTTTGTCGAGGGTGCGCAGCAGTTGCTGGGCGATCTGCTGGCCGCTCTGCAGGTCGGTGTCTTCAAGCAGTACAGCGAATTCGTTACTGGCAAAACGCGCCAGGCTGCCGCCCGCGCTGAGGCTGTTGCGCAGGCGCCGGGCCAGGCTGATCAGCAGCTTGTCGCCAGTCTGATGACCGAGGCTGTCGTTGATTCGCTTGAAGTTGTCGATATCCACCAGCAGCAGGCAGATAGGGCTGTCGCTGTCAGTGGCGAAGCGTTCGTCGAGGTTGCGGATGAACGCCGGACGGTTGCCCAGGCTGGTCAGATTGTCGGTGTAGGCCAGGCGCTCGATGCGCTGCTGGGCCAGTTTGGTCTGGGTGATGTCTTCGTAGATGCCGATGTAGTGCGTCAGTTCGCGATTGTCACCGTAGACCTTGGAAATCGACAACTGGCCCCAGTACGGCTCGAGGTTCTTGCGTCGGCTCTTGAACTCGCCTTGCCAGCTGTTGCTCATGGCCAGGCTCGAAGGCGCATCGAACAACAGTTCGCTGAGGTTCTCCAGGGCCGGCAGCTCCGAGAGCCGGTGGCCGTGAACCTCGTCGGTGCTGTACTGGGTGATGGCGGTGAAACTCGGGTTGACGTACTCGACCACGCCATCGCAGTTGACCAGCAAGAAGGCGTTGGCGCTTTGTTCCACTGCCCGCTGGAACAGGTGCAGGGCACTGGTGGCGGTGCGCCGGTTGTGGTTGTTGATGACCTGGGCGAACTGGTCGGCCAGCTCGCCGGCAAACGCAATTTCATCCGACTGCCAGGCTCGTGGTGAGCCGGTCTGTTCCAGACAGAGCACGCCGACCACCTGGCCGTCGATGCGAATGCTGGCGTCGAGCATGGCATTGATGTCGCGCGGGCGCAGGCTTTCGGCCATTTCCCGGGTGCGCGGGTCGTGGCTGGCATTGTGGGCGTCGATGGCGCGGCTGGTGTGCAATGCGTCGAGGTAGTCGGGAAAGCGGCTGGCGTCGATCGCGTCGGGCAGTACATGCTCCTGGGTGGCGCGGTAGTACGCGGAAATCGGTTCCAGGCGCTGACCTTCCAGGTACCAGATACTCGCGCAGTCGATCTTGTAGATCTCGCAGGCGCTGCGGGTGATCAGCTCGGCAGCTTCAAGCAGCGAATTGCTGGCGCTGTAGCGGTGACGGGCGAGGTGCAGGATCAGATCCTGCTGGGCACGCACCCGCTCAAGATGTTCCAGTTGTTCCTGCTGGGCCTGCTGATTGAGCTGCAGGGCGATCTGCAGGCGATTGTTGCGGGTTTCCAGGTCGGCAGCACTGAGGTCCGGGCTGTCACCTGGCTGGGTGTCGAGCACCATCAGGTAACCGCGCAACAGCTGGCGGTTGCGCTGCTTGTAGGCTTCGCCCAGTTCCAATAGGTGCAGCGGCCCTTGCGCGGTGTGCAGGGTATAGCGCACCAGGTAGTGCGGGCGCTGGCCCAGCTGCAGCTGAATCGCATCATGCAGTTTGTAGCGTGCCTCGGGCTCCATCAGGCTGGCGTAGGGCGAGCCGACCAGCGCGCAGAGCTCGACCGCGGCCAGGCCGAACTGGCGTTCGCAGGCGGGGTCGAGGTACAGCAGGGCCCAGCTGGCTTCATTCAGCCGTTCGAAACGCAGCATGCCGAGCCGCGAAGGCACGGGCAGTTGCGTCACGACCTCGGCCACCATACGGCTGGCGGCATCGGGTTGGCTTTTCATTGAGAGCTCGCTTCAAGGAGGCTGATCGCGAAGGAAGCGCAATCTGCTACTACGTATTCTGGCAAGGTTGCATCATGCGCTGGAGGCTGACAAGTCTGTATGCACTGTGTCGGCATCGAAGTCGAGATCTTAAATCCGCCGGGCGCACAGGCAAAAAAAAGCCCCGCCAAAGTGACGGGGTTGAGGTACGAGCGTGGCAGCTCGAAAAGGGAGCCTGTCTCCCTCGGCAGAGGGAGACAGGAAACAGCATTACAGCAGCATGGTGCGGATGTCGGTCAGCAGGTCGCCCAGGCGCTTGGTGAAGCGCGCGGCAGCTGCACCGTTGATCACGCGGTGATCGTAGGACAACGACAGCGGCAGCATCAGTTTCGGCTGGAAGGCTTTACCGTCCCAGACTGGCTGGATGGTGGCCTTGGAAACACCCAGGATCGCCACTTCCGGCGCGTTGACGATCGGCGTGAAGCCGGTACCGCCAATGTGGCCGAGGCTGGAGATAGTGAAGCAGGCACCTTGCATGTCGTCAGCCGACAGCTTCTTGGTCCGGGCTTTTTCGGCCAGGGCCGCCGCTTCGCCAGCCAGTTGCAGCAGGCTCTTCTGGTCGACGTTCTTGATCACCGGGACCAGCAGGCCATCCGGGGTGTCGACGGCGAAACCGACGTTGACGTATTTCTTGCGGATGATCGCTTTGCCGCTTGGCGCCAGCGAGCTGTTGAAGTCCGGCAGCTCCTTGAGCAGGTGAGCACAGGCCTTGAGCAGCAGCGGCAGCACGGTCAGCTTGACGCCGGCCTTCTCTGCAATGGCTTTCTGCGCAACGCGGAAGGCTTCCAGCTCAGTGATGTCAGCCGAGTCGAACTGGGTCACGTGAGGCACGTTCAGCCAGCTGCGATGCAGGTTGGTAGCACCCATCTGCATCAGGCGGGTCATCGGCACTTCTTCGATTTCGCCGAAACGGCTGAAGTCGACTTCCGGAATCGGCGGGATGCCTGCGCCCCCGGTTGCACCGGCAGCTGGAGCTTCCTTGGCCTTCTGCATCATGGCCTTGACGTAAACCTGCACGTCTTCCTTGAGGATACGACCGTGCGGGCCGGTGGCCGCTACCGCGTTCAGCTCGACGCCGAACTCGCGGGCCAGCTGACGCACGGCAGGGCCGGCGTGAACCTTGGCACCGTTGGTCGCAGCAGGGGCAGCAGTTGGCGCGGCAACTTGGGCAGCTGGCGCAGGAGCAGCAACCGGTGCAGCTTCAGCCTTGGCTGGCGCAGGTGCGGCAGCGGCAGGTGCTGGAGCGGCAGCCGGAGCGGCGCCGGCCACTTTCAGCTTGATGATCAGGTCGCCGGTACCGACTTCGTCGTCCAGCTTGGCAATTACGGCTTCGACCACGCCCGCGGCTGGAGACGGGATCTCCATCGAGGCTTTGTCCGATTCCAGGGTGATCAGCGACTGGTCGGCTTCGACGGTGTCGCCGACCTTGACCAGTACTTCGATGATCTTGGCTTTGCCTGACGAGCCGATGTCCGGAACGTGGATGTCCTGAACAGTGGCAGCCGCCGGGGCAGCTGCCGGAGCAGGAGCAGCCTCTGCAGCCGGAGCAGCAGCAGGTGCCGCCGCAGCCGGAGCAGCAGCCGGAGCCTCAGGCGCCGCAGCGGCGCCCTCGACTTCCAGTTCCATCAGTTCGTCGCCTTCTTTCAGGCGGTCGCCCAGCTTGACCTTCAGCGATTTGATCACACCGGCCTTGGGGGCCGGGATCTCCATGGAGGCCTTGTCGGACTCCAGGGTCAGCAGGCTCTGGTCGGCCTCGATGCGGTCGCCGACTTTGACGAACAGCTCAATGATTTCACCTTCACCGCTGCCGATGTCAGGTACGCGAATGAGTTCGCTCACTTAAAAATACTCCTCAGCAGTCCAGTGGGTTGCGTTTGTCCGGGTCGATACCGAACTTGACGATGGCGTCGGCCACAACCTTGGGTTCGATCTCGCCACGGTCAGCCAAGGCTTCCAGTGCGGCCAGCACGACGAAGTGACGGTCGACTTCGAAGAAGTGACGCAGCTTCTTGCGGCTGTCGCTGCGACCGAAACCGTCGGTACCCAGGACTTTGAACTCTTTGCTCGGCACCCACTGACGAATCTGTTCGGCGAACAGCTTCATGTAGTCGGTGGAGGCGATGACCGGGCCCTTACGGCCAGCCAGGCACTCTTCGACGTAGGTGATCTGTGGCTTCTGACCAGGCTTGAGACGGTTGCTGCGCTCTACGGCCAGGCCGTCGCGACGCAGTTCGTTGAAGCTGGTGACGCTCCACACGTCGGCACCGACGTTGAACTCTTCACGCAGGATCTTCGCCGCTTCACGCACTTCACGCAGGATGGTGCCGGAGCCCAGCAGCTGTACGTGGTGTGCCGCTTCGCGGGTGTCTTCCTCGAGCAGGTACATGCCCTTGATGATGCCTTCCTCGGCGCCGGCAGGGATCGCAGGCTGGGTGTAGGCTTCGTTCATCACGGTGATGTAGTAGAAGACGTCCTGTTGCTCTTCGGTCATCTTCTTCATGCCGTCCTGAATGATCACCGCCAGCTCGTAGCCGTAGGTCGGATCATAGGTGCGGCAGTTCGGGATGGTCGCGGCCAGCATGTGGCTGTGACCGTCTTCGTGCTGCAGGCCTTCACCGTTGAGGGTGGTACGGCCGGCGGTACCGCCGATCAGGAAGCCACGGGTACGGCTGTCGCCAGCGGCCCAGGCCAGGTCACCGATACGCTGGAAGCCGAACATCGAGTAGAAGATGTAGAACGGCAGCATCGGCTGGTTGTGGTTGGAGTACGAAGTACCGGCAGCGATGAAGGAGGACATGGCGCCCGCTTCGTTGATGCCTTCTTCGAGAATCTGACCTTTTTTGTCTTCGCGGTAGAACATCACCTGGTCTTTATCGACTGGCTCGTAGAGCTGGCCGACGGACGAGTAGATGCCCAGCTGGCGGAACATGCCTTCCATACCGAAGGTACGGGCTTCGTCCGGGATGATCGGAACGATGCGCTGGCCGATTTCCTTGTCCTTGACCAGCTGCGCGAGGATCCGCACGAAGGCCATGGTGGTGGAGATTTCGCGGTCGCCCGAGCCGTCCAGGATTGCCTTGAGGGTTTCCAGTGGCGGCGTCGGGATGCTGAAGCTCTTGGCCCGGCGCTGAGGCACGAAACCGCCCAGGGCGTTGCGGCGCTCGGCCAGGTAACGGGCTTCGGCGCTGCCTTCTTCGGGTTTGAAGAACGGCAGGTTTTCCAGCTCTTCGTCCTTGACCGGGATGTCGAAGCGGTCACGGAAGTGACGCAGGCTGTCGACGTCGACCTTCTTGGTGTTGTGCGCGGTGTTCTTGGCTTCGCCAGCACCGGTGCCGTAGCCCTTGATGGTCTTGGCCAGGATCACGGTAGGCTGGTCTTTGTGGTTGACCGCCTGGTGGTAGGCTGCATAGACCTTGTACGGGTCGTGGCCACCACGGTTGAGCTTCCAGATCTCGTCGTCGGACAGGTCTTCGACCATGGCCTTGAGTTCCGGGGTATTGAAGAAGTGCTCACGGACGAACGCGCCGTCCTTGGCCTTGTAGTTCTGGTACTCGCCGTCGATGACTTCGTCCATGCGACGCTGCAGGATACCGTCGACGTCTTTGGCCAGCAGTGGGTCCCAGAAACGGCCCCAGACCACTTTGTTGACGTTCCAGCCACCGCCACGGAACACGCCTTCGAGTTCCTGGATGATCTTGCCGTTGCCGCGAACCGGGCCGTCGAGGCGCTGCAGGTTGCAGTTGATGACGAAGATCAGGTTGTCCAGTTTCTCGCGGCCAGCCAGGGAGATCGCGCCCAGGGATTCCGGCTCGTCGCACTCGCCGTCGCCCATGAAGCACCAGATCTTCTGCTTACCGGCAGGGATATAGCCACGGCTTTCCATGTACTTCATGAAACGCGCCTGGTAGATCGCCTGGATCGGGCCCAGACCCATGGAAACGGTCGGGAACTGCCAGAAGTCAGGCATCAGCCATGGGTGCGGGTAGGACGACAGGCCCTTGCCATCAACTTCCTGACGGAAGTTGTTCATCTGGTCTTCGCTGATCCGGCCTTCCATGAACGCGCGGGCGTAGACGCCTGGCGATGCGTGACCCTGGAAGTAGATCAGGTCGCCGCCGTGCTCGTCGGTCGGGGCCTGGAAGAAGTAGTTGAAGCCGATGTCATACAGGGTGGCGCTGGAGGCGAAGCTGGAGATGTGGCCGCCCAGATCCGAGTCTTTCAGGTTGGTGCGCATTACCATCGCCAGCGCGTTCCAACGGACCAACGAGCGAATGCGGCGTTCCATGAACAGGTCGCCAGGCATGCGTGCTTCGTGGGTAACAGGGATGGTGTTGCGGTATGGCGTGGTGATGGCATACGGCAGCTGGGAGCCACTACGGGTGGCCAGCTCGCCCATACGGGTCATCAGATAGTGAGCGCGGTCTTCGCCTTCTTTGTCGAGAACCGACTCCAGGGCGTCCAGCCATTCCTGGGTTTCGACGGGATCGAGGTCTTGCATGGCTTGCTCCAGGGCGGAAAGGCTTCCAGAATCGGTTGCCTGAGTTTGCGACTGGCCTTTTGGGCAGACGACATGAAATTCTTGGATTACCGGAGAGTGTACCGGCGTTGTGTAGTTTTACTACAAATGAATCACCATTTCATGCTTTTGAAGTGAAGAAGCAGTAGTAAAACTACAGAAAAATGGCTCGTGGCCGCTGTTCGGGTTGTGGGAAAAAACGATACCGGTAGTTAAAAACAAGTTACGAAAAGGTTTGCTGCGATGGTTTCTGCCAGAGAATCATGTTTTTCAGCTATTTCTAACTTTTGTACGACAGTCCAACCGTGGTCAGGGTTCCCTCGTCCGCTCGCCGCCAATCTTTTCTCGCCGATCAAGGATAGACCATGAGCCTGCCATTGCTGGCCGCTGTGCCCGCCACCCTTGCGCCGTTTGTCAGTCGCAGCGAGCAATCGTTGCGTGACGCGGTTGCCCAGACACCTTCGTTATCGCTCGATAGCTGGACACTAGAGCGTTGGGCGCAGTTTGCCCGGGTCACCGCGGCCAGCGATTTTGTCTTCGAACAAGCGCTGCGTGATCCGGCCATGCTCCTCGATCTGGTCGCCAGCGGCGAACTCGACCGCAGCTTTGCAGCGGGCGAGTTGTGCGCGCAGATTGCCGCTGCCACTCAAGCTGCCGAGAGCGAAGACGAGCTGGCGCGCAACCTGCGTCGGCAGCGCAGCCGCCAGCAGGTGCGGATCATCTGGCGTGACCTGAACCGCCAGGCCGACCTGGTGCAGACCTGTCGTGACCTGTCGGACCTGGCCGACGCCTGCATCGATCAGGCCTACCACTGGCTGTACCCGCGGCATTGCCAGCAGTTCGGTACACCCATCGGCCATCGCAGTGGCCTGCCACAACATATGGTCGTGCTGGGCATGGGCAAGTTGGGCGCGGTCGAGCTGAACCTGTCGTCGGACATCGACCTGATCTTCGCCTTCCCTGAAGGCGGCGAGACCGAAGGGGTCAAGCGTTCGCTGGATAACCAGGAGTTCTTCACCCGCCTGGGACAGCGTCTGATCAAGGCCCTGGACCCGATCACCGTCGACGGCTTCGTGTTCCGCGTCGACATGCGCCTGCGTCCTTACGGTTCGGCCGGCGCGCTGGCGCTCAGCTTCAATGCGCTGGAGCAGTACTACCAGGACCAGGGCCGCGACTGGGAACGCTACGCGATGATCAAGGCGCGGGTCGTGGCCGGTGATCAGGTGGCCGGTGCACAGCTGCTGGATATGCTGCGGCCATTCGTTTACCGGCGTTACCTGGACTTTTCCGCGATTGAAGCGCTGCGCACCATGAAGCAGCTGATCCAGCAGGAAGTGCGGCGCAAGGGCATGGCCGACAACATCAAGCTGGGCGCTGGCGGCATTCGCGAGGTCGAGTTCATCGCCCAGGCGTTCCAGCTGATCCATGGCGGACGCGACCTGAGCCTGCAGCAGCGGCCCTTGCTGAAAGTCCTCGCAATGCTTGAAGGACAGGGTTACCTGCCGCCTGCAGTGGTTGCCGAACTGCGCGAGGGCTACGAGTTCCTGCGTTACACCGAGCACGCGATCCAGGCGATTGCCGACCGGCAGACCCAGATGCTGCCGGATGATGAGCTGGACCGCGTGCGCATTGCCTTCATGCTCGGCTTTAGCAACTGGGCGAGCTTCCGTGACCAACTGATGCACTGGCGCGGGCGAATCGACTGGCACTTCCGTCAGGTCATCGCCGATCCGGATGAAGATGAAGGCGAAGAGGGTGAAGAGATAGTCGGCGGTGAATGGCTGCCGCTGTGGGAAGAGGTCCAGAATGAGGAGGCTGCTTGCCGTCAGTTGCAAGACGCCGGCTTTGCCGATCCGGGCAAGGCGCTCAAGCAGCTTGCCGCGCTGCGCGCCAGTCCGCAGCTGCGGGCCATGCAGCGCCTGGGGCGCGAGCGCCTCGACGCCTTTATTCCACGTTTGCTGGCTCAGGCGGTGGAGCATGCCGACCCGGATCTGGTGCTGGAGCGGGTGCTACCGCTGGTAGAAGCGGTAGCCCGGCGCTCGGCCTATCTGGTGTTGCTGACCGAGAACCCGGGGGCGCTGCGCCGCTTGCTGACCCTGTGCGCCGCCAGCCCGTGGATCGCCGAACAGATCACCCGCTTCCCGCTGCTGCTCGATGAGTTGCTTAACGAGGGCCGCTTGTTCAGCCCGCCGCTGGCGCCGGAGCTGGCAGCCGAGTTGCGTGAGCGGCTGACGCGGATTCCCGAGGACGATCTTGAGCAGCAGATGGAAGCGCTGCGCCACTTCAAACTGGCGCACAACCTGCGCGTGGCGGCGTCTGAGATCGCCGGTAACCTGCCGCTGATGAAGGTCAGCGATTACCTGACCTGGCTGGCCGAAGCCATCCTCAATGAAGTGCTGGCCCTGGCCTGGCGTCAGACCGTGGCGCGTCATGGTCAGCCCAAGCGCAGCGACGGCAGTCTGTGTGATCCAGGGTTCGTCATCATTGGTTATGGCAAAGTCGGCGGCATCGAGCTGGGTCATGGCTCCGACCTTGACCTGGTGTTCATCCATGACGGCGACCCACAGGCTGAAACCGACGGTGCCAAACCGATCGACAGTGCCCAGTTCTTCACCCGTCTGGGCCAGCGGATCATTCACCTGCTGACCACCCAGACCAACTCCGGACAGCTCTACGACGTCGATATGCGCCTGCGTCCTTCCGGCGCGTCGGGCCTGCTGGTCAGTTCGCTGGGCGCCTTCGAGCGCTATCAGCAGAACGAGGCCTGGACCTGGGAGCATCAGGCCCTGGTGCGGGCGCGGGTGCTGGTCGGCTGCTCACAGGTGGGGACGGCGTTCGAAGCGGTGCGCGCGCGGGTGCTCGGCAAGGCCCGCGACCTGTCCAAGCTGCAAGCCGAGGTCAGCGAGATGCGCGCCAAGATGCGCGACAACCTGGGGACCAGGGTCAGTGCGGCCGGTACCGGCGCCAATGCGTTCGAGAGCGGTGTGCCCTTTGATATCAAGCAAGATGCCGGTGGTATCGTCGATATCGAATTTATGGTGCAATACGCCGCTTTGGCCTGGTCTCACGACCATCCGGAACTGCTGCGCTGGACCGACAACATCCGTATCCTCGAAGAGCTCGAACAGGCTGGGCTGATGCCCGCCAGCGACGCGGTGCTGCTGCGTGAGGTGTACAAGGCGTTCCGCTCGGCCGCGCACCGCCAGGCCCTGCAAAAGCAGGCCGGAGTGATCGATGCCTCGCAGTTTGTGCAGGAACGTCGTGAAGTGCGGCGTATCTGGGCTGAACTGGGACTGACATGAGCCGTTGAACCAGGCGAACCAGGCGGCAGGAAGCCTGCCAGGACCACACTACAGCCCGAGTGGCGTACACTGGTCGTTATATAGCCTGAATATAAAGAGGGGAGGCCAGGCTGTTCGCGGACAGGCTGCAGCCTCCCTGATCGTTTCTGGATAAAGCATGAGAATTTTGATCATTGGCCCCAGCTGGGTGGGCGACATGGTAATGGCGCAAACCCTGTTCCATTGCCTGAAGCAGCAACATCCGGCGTGTGTGATCGACGTGCTGGCCCCCGAGTGGAGCCGGCCGATCCTCGAACGCATGCCTGAAGTTCGCCAGGCCTTGAGCTTTCCGCTCGGCCATGGCGCGCTGGAACTGGCGACCCGGCGACGCATCGGCAAGTCCCTGGCCGGTCAATATGACCAGGCGATCCTGCTGCCCAACTCGCTGAAGTCGGCGCTGGTGCCGTTCTTTGCCGGTATTCCCAAGCGTACCGGCTGGCGCGGCGAGCTGCGCTTCGGCCTGCTCAACGATGTGCGCAAGCTGGACAAGGCGCGTTATCCGCTGATGATCGAGCGCTTTATGGCGCTGGCCTACCCGGCGGGTGCCGAGTTGCCCAAACCCTATCCGCGCCCGAGCCTGCAGATCGAGGCCGCCAGTCGCGATGCCGCTCTGGCCAAGTTCGGCCTGAGCCTGGATCGACCGGTGCTGGCGTTGTGTCCGGGGGCGGAGTTTGGCGAGGCCAAGCGCTGGCCGTCGGAGCATTACGCCAAAGTGGCCGAAGCCAAGATCCGCGAAGGCTGGCAGGTCTGGCTGTTCGGCTCGAAGAACGACCATGCCGTGGGCGAGTCGATTCGCGACCGGTTGATTCCCGGCCTGCGTGAAGAAGCCAGCAATCTCAGTGGTGAAACCTCGCTGGCCGAAGCCATCGATCTGCTGTCGTGCAGCGATGCCGTGGTCTCCAACGATTCCGGGCTGATGCATGTCGCCGCCGCCCTCAACCGGCCGCTGGTGGCGGTCTACGGTTCGACTTCGCCGGGCTTCACCCCACCGCTGGCCGATCAGGTCGAAGTGGTGCGCCTGGGCCTGGAGTGCAGTCCGTGTTTCGACCGCACCTGCCGTTTCGGCCACTACAACTGCTTGCGTCAGCTCGAACCCGAGGCGGTGGTGGCTGCGTTGCAGCGCCTCAACGGTCCGAACCTGATCGATGTCATGGCCGAGGTCGACTAAGTGCGGGTATTGCTGATCAAGACCTCTTCCCTGGGCGATGTGATTCATGCACTGCCGGCCCTGACCGATGCGGCCCGGGCGATTCCCGGCATTCGCTTCGATTGGGTGGTCGAGGAAGGCTTTGCCGAGATTCCCAGCTGGCACCCGGCGGTGGACAAGGTTATCCCGGTGGCGATTCGCCGCTGGCGCAAGAACCTCTGGCAGACCTTCAAGAATGGCGAGTGGCGCCAGTTCAAGCAGCGTTTGCGTGAGACCAAGTATGACCTGGTGATCGATGCCCAGGGCCTGGTCAAGTCCGCGTGGCTGACCCGCTACGTCAAGGCGCCAGTGGCTGGGCTCGACCGTTATTCGGCACGTGAAGGGCTGTCCAGCCGCTTCTACGACCGGCGTTTTTCGGTGCAGCGTGGGCAGCATGCGGTAGAACGGGTGCGCCAACTGTTTGCCCTGGCGTTGGGCTACGACCTGCCCGCCGGCCTCGGTGATTACGGCCTTGACCTCAATCGCCTGCAGTTGCCACCGGCAGCGCCGTTCGTGGTGTTCCTGCATGGCACCACCTGGGCTACCAAGCATTGGCCCGAGGCCTATTGGCGGCAGTTGGCCGAGCGCCTCGGCCAGCAAGGCCTTGAGGTGCGCCTGCCATGGGGCAACCCGGCCGAGCAGGCACGCGCCGAGCGTATCGCCAAGGGCTTGAACAATTGCCAGGTACTGCCCAAATTGAATCTGGCCGGTGTTGCTCGCGTGCTGGCAGCCGCCAAAGCCTGTGTGGCGGTGGATACCGGTCTCGGTCATTTGGCGGCGGCACTGGATGTGCCGACCCTGTCCCTGTTCGGCCCGACCAACCCGGGGCTGACCGGTGCCTACGGCAAGTCGCAGGTCCACCTGGCCAGCGACTTTGCCTGTGCGCCCTGCCTGCAGAAGAAATGTACGTATAAACCGAGCGCTGACGATCAGCGCCGGTTCGATCTCAAACGCGAGTGGCCATTGTGCTTCACTCGCCTGAATCCCGAGCGTGTGGCGAGCCAATTGCGCGCGTTGCTGCTGGCTGAGGATGTTCGTTAATGCAACTGGCTTTTGTGCTGTACAAATATTTCCCCTTCGGCGGCCTGCAGCGCGATTTCATGCGCATTGCCCTGGAATGCCAGCGCCGTGGCCATCAGATCCGCGTCTACACGCTGATCTGGGAAGGCGATGTGCCTGAAGGTTTCGAAGTGCTGGTCGCGCCGGTCAAGGCGCTGTTCAACCATCGGCGCAACGAAAAACTCAGCGCCTGGATGGAGGCAGACCTGGCCAAGCGTCCGGTGGACCGTCTGATCGGCTTCAACAAGATGCCCGGGCTCGACGTCTACTACGCCGCCGACGGCTGCTTTGAAGACAAGGCACAAACCCTGCGTAACTCGCTGTACCGGCGTTGGGGCCGCTACCGGCATTTTGCCGAGTACGAGCGGGCGGTGTTTGCCAAGGATGCCAAGACCGAGATCCTGATGATCTCGGAAGTCCAGCAGCCGTTGTTCATCAAGCATTACGACACACCGCTGGAGCGTTTCCACTTGCTGCCACCGGGGATTTCCCAGGACCGTCGGGCACCGGCCAATGCCGCCGAGATTCGCGCCGAGTTTCGCCGTGAATTCGACCTCAAGGACGACCAACTGCTGATGGTGCAGATCGGCTCCGGGTTCAAGACCAAGGGTGTCGATCGCAGCCTCAAGGCCCTGGCGGCCTTGCCGTCGGCGCTGCGTAAGCGTACGCGGCTGATGGTGATCGGCCAGGATGATCCCAAGGTGTTCCAGCTGCAGAGCGCGACCCTCGGTCTGACCGATCAGGTGCAGTTCCTCAAGGGGCGCAGCGACATCCCGCGTTTCCTGCTCGGCGCAGACCTGTTGATTCACCCGGCCTACAACGAGAACACCGGCACGGTGTTGCTCGAAGCGCTGGTCGCCGGCTTGCCGGTGCTGGTCTCGGCGGTCTGTGGTTATGCCCATTACATTGCCGAAGCCGACAGCGGCCTGGTGCTTGATGAGCCGTTTGAACAGGAGCAGCTCAATCAGTACCTGCAACGCATGCTTGAAGACGACACGGCGCGTGCCAGCTGGGCACGCAACGGATTGGCGTTCGCCGACAGCGCCGACCTCTACAGCATGCCCGAGCATGCCGCCGATGTGATCCTGGCCCCGGAGCGTAAATGAAACTGATATTGGCCGAGCCATTCAAACGCCTGTGGGCCGGGCGCGATGCCTTCGACGCCGTGGAAGGCCTGCAGGGCCAGGTGTACCGCGAGCTGGAAGGCCGCCGTACCCTGCGCACCGAAGTCGAGGGGCGTGGCTACTTCGTCAAGATTCACCGCGGCATCGGCTGGGGCGAGATCTTCAAGAACCTGTTCAGCGCCAAGCTGCCGGTGTTGGGTGCCGGCCAGGAGTGGCAGGCTATCCAGCGTCTGCATGAGGTCGGTGTACCGACCATGACTGCCGTCGCCTATGGCGAGCGTGGCAGCAATCCGGCCGCGCAGCATTCGTTCATCGTCACTGAAGAACTGGCGCCGACCATCAGCCTCGAAGACTACAGCATCGACTGGGTCAAGCAACCGCCTGCGCCGCGCCTCAAGCGCGCGCTGATTGCCGAGGTGGCGCGCATGACCGGGATGATGCACCGCGCCGGGGTTAACCACCGCGACTGCTACATCTGCCACTTCCTGTTGCACACTGATCGTGAAGTGACGGCTGAAGATTTCAAACTCTCGGTGATCGACCTGCACCGCGCACAGACCCGGGCGACCATCTCCCGGCGCTGGCGCAACAAGGACCTGGCCGCGCTGTATTTCTCGGCGCTGGACATCGGCCTGACCCGGCGCGACAAACTGCGCTTCCTGCGTGGTTACTTCCAGCAACCGCTGCGTCAGATCCTTGCTGAAGAAGCCGCGCTGCTGCGCTGGCTGGAAGGCAAGGCGCAGAAGCTCTACGAGCGTAAACAACGATACGGGGATGCGCTCTGATGGCGGGTTGGACACTGGAGCCTGATTATCAGGCGCTGGCGGCGGACTTTGGCAGTATCGATGCAGTCTTTGCCTTGCAGGGCGAACGCCTGACCCACGATCCGCTGAGTGAAGTGATCCGGGTTCAGCGCGATGGGGTCAACTATTACGTCAAACGCTATACCGGTGCCGGCAAAGGCTTGCGCCGTTACCTGGGGCGTCCGCGGATCAAGGCTGAGTGGCAGAACCTCAAACAGTTCGCCAAGTGGGATATTCCCACCGCCAAGGTCATCGCCTGGGGCTTGGAGCGTAATGGCCTGGCTTTTGGCCGCGGGGCGATGATCACCCGCGAGCTGCCACGCACCGAAGACCTCTCGGCACTGGCTGAACGCAAGGACGCACGCCTGGCTGATCGCGGCTGGGTCGACCACGTCAGCCGCCAGTTGGCCCGGCATACCCGGGTCATGCATGATCACCACTTCACCCATAACGATCTGAAGTGGCGCAACCTGCTGGTCGATGACCAGGCCAGTCTATTCTTGATCGACTGCCCGACCGGCGACTTCTGGTGGGGCTTCATGCTGCGCTACCGGATTACCAAGGACCTGGCTTGCCTGGACAAAGTCGCCAAGTATCACTTGTCGACCACCCAGCGTTTGCGCTTTTACTTGCAGTATCGCGGGCGCGAGCGCCTGAATGCGGCGGACAAGCGCCGTATCCGGCATGTCGTGACGTTTTTCGAGGGACGCGAATGACTGATTTCCTCGCCAGTGCCGAGACGGCACTGCTTGAGCGCCATGGTCTGAACGGTTTCGACCAGCTCTGGGCGCTACAGCTTGATGCGGTTGATGAACCCAATACCGGCCGCGGTGGCTGGAGCAGCGTTTATCGCCTGGAGCTGGAGGGTAAGGGCTACTACCTCAAGCGCCAGAGCGACTACCTGACCCGGACCTTGCATCGGCCCTTCGGTGAGCCGACTTTTGCCCGCGAGTTTCGCAATATCAGCCGCTACCAGAAGCTCGGGATCCCGGCGCTGCAGGCCGTCTATTACGGTGAGCGGACGATCGACGGCGAGCGCCGGGCGATCCTGCTGACTCGCGCGCTGGACGAGTGGAGCGATCTGGATGGCCTGCTTGGGCAATGGCCGACGCTGGACATTGGCCAGCGTCAAGGCATCCTGCGTGCCTGCGGCCTGCTGGCGCGTACGCTGCATGCGGCCGGTCAGGTGCATGGCTGTTTCTATCCCAAGCACATCTTCCTGCGTGAGCGCAGCGATGGCTGGCTGGCGCAACTGATCGACCTGGAGAAGACCCGGCCGCTGCTGCTGGGCATGCGTGACCGGCTCAAGGACCTTGAACCGTTGTTGCGCCGTGCGCCGAACTGGAGCGAAGCTGAAGTGCGTCTGCTGCTGGCCAGTTACCTGGACCAGGCCACCGACAGCACCCTGGTCGACAACTGGCTGCAGCGCCTGACGCGCCGCCGCCGTGAGAAAGAGGCTCGCTGATGCGTTTGTCCGAACTCAAGGATGCCGGGCGTCACCCGGATCTGCCCCTGAGCATTAGCCTGGCCGACGCCGCTGGCAGTGCCGAGCTGCAACTGCTCAGCCTGCTACGGGTATTGCCTGGGCAGCGCTATGTGGGTGCCGGTATCTGGCGCGGTAAGCCGGTGCTGGCAAAACTGCTGGTGGGCGGCAGTGCTTCCCGGCATTTTCAGCGTGAACTTGAAGGTGCGCGCCTACTGGCGGCGCAAGGGCTGACGACGCCGTTGTTGCTGGCTGATGGTTTGCGTGAAGGCGAAGGCGGCTGGTTGCTGTTCGAGTTTCTCGAAGGTGCGCAAAGCCTGGCCGACGCCTGGGCTGAAGTCGAAGCTTTGCCGCCACTGGCAGACGAACAGCAGCTGGTGCTTGGTGAAGCGTTGGCAGCAGTAGGGCAGATGCACGCCAAGGGGCTGTGGCAGGAAGACCTGCACCTGGACAACCTGTTGCGCCATGGCGGCCAGCTGTACCTGATCGATGGTGCCGGGATCAAGGCTGAGTCCCTGGGCAAGCCTCTGTCTCGCCCGCAGGTGTTGCAGAATCTTGGCGTCCTCTTCGCGCAACTGCCCAAGCGCCTGGAACCCTTTATCGAAGAACTGCTGGTGCATTACCTGCTGGCTAACGCCGAGCATGCGCTGCCACTGGAAGCCCTGCAGAAGCAGATCGACAAGGTGCGCAGCTGGCGCTTGAAGGATTACCTGGAGAAGGCCGGGCGCGAGTGCACGCTGTTCAGCGTCGAGCGCGGCCTGTCCGGCTTGCGTTCGATTCGCCGCAACGAACTGGCGGCTTTGCTGCCGGTGCTGGAACAGGCCGACACGCTTATCGACCAGGGCCACCTGTACAAGACCGGTGGTGCCGCCAGTGTCGCGCGGGTTGAAGTGGATGGGCGGCCATTGGTGCTCAAACGCTACAACATCAAGAATACCGCGCACTGGTTCAAGCGCTTCTGGCGCCCGAGCCGGGCCTGGCATTCGTGGATCGAAGGGCACCGCCTGGAGTTTCTCGGCATCGCCACGCCGCGGCCACTGGCGGTGCTGGAGCAGCGGGTGATGGGCTTGCGCAGCCGTGCCTACCTGATAACCGAGTACGCGGACGGGCCGGACCTGATCGAATGCTTTGCGCCTTACGTTGAAAGCGGCGAAGTACCGGAAGCACAGCTACAGGCCTTGCAGGCACTGTTGAAGCAGCTGATCCATGAGCGCATCAGCCATGGCGACATGAAGGGGCACAACCTGTTCTGGCAGAACGGTCAGTGGTCACTGATCGATCTCGACGCCATGTGCCAGCATGCCACCCAGCTCAGCTTCGCGCCTGCCTTTGCCCGTGACCGGGCGCGGCTGTTGCGTAACTGGCCGAGTGGCAGTGCACTGCACAAGCGGCTGGATGAGTGTCTGCCGAAGCTGGCTGACTGATCCATCGCGGGGGGAGACCACCTCCCCCCACCTCGCGGGGGGGGGTGGTCCTCGCGGCAGGGTTTCTGCCAAAGTTGGCGGACGGATCCATCGCGGGGCAAGCCCGCTCCCACACACTGTGGGAGCGGGCTTGCCCCGCGATTGCTATCTGGAAGCGGGCCAGAAACCCCGCAGGCTGAACCAGGCTGGTAATCCCAGCCCGACCCACGCCAGCGCATCCCACCAACCATCCCCCAGCAATGCTGCAAACAGACCTGCCGTACCGAATAGTGCGATCACAGCAGGCATACCAAACACCGCCCACAGACTTGATGTCTTGCGTTTCATCCTGCTACCTCCGCCTGCGCGGTCGGCACCGTGGCTGTGGCTCGACGGCGCACCACCCACAGGTACACGCCACTGCCCAGGACGATGATCGTCAGGACGTCCAGCACGGCCCAGAGAATCTGCATTGGCCGTCCACCGTAGTCACCGAAGTGCAGCGGCTGGGATAGTCCCATTGCGTCCATGTACCAGGGCCGTTCGCCAACAGCGGTCACTGCCAGTGTCGTCGCATCGATCAGTACCGGCGTCAGCAAGTGGGCTGTCAGGTGCGTACCGCCCTTCATGAACACAGCGTAATGATGTTCGCTGGAAAAGCGCGTGCCGGGGAAGGCGATAAAATCCGGCACCATCCCTGGCGCAGCCTCGGCAGCGATATCCAGGACCCGGCTAACGGGCGCCAGTTCGGTCAACGGCGGAGCGTCGCGATACGACGCCACCATCGCGCTCAAACTGTCGTTGCGCCATGCCGCGATGACCAGGTCCGACAGGGCACTGATCACCCCGGTCACGCCCACTACCAGGGCCCAGGTCAGGGTGACGATGCCGATCAGGTTGTGCAAGTCGAGCCAGCGCAGTCGCGGCGATTTTTCATGGCGTACCGTGGCGAACTTCAGACGACGCATGAACGGTGCATAGAGCACCGTGCCGGAGATGATCGCGACAACGAACAACACGCCCATGAACGCCAGCAACAGTTTGCCGGGCAGGCCGGCAAACATGTCCACATGCAGGCGCAGCATGGTCATCATGAAGCCACCGTTGGCCGAAGGCATTTCCACCGCCTCACCCGTACGGCCATCGAGCATGAAGGTATGCGACGAGTTCGGCTCGGTGCCCGCAGTAGCCGCCATGATCGCGATCACGCCATTGCTGTCGTCCTCATCCCAGCCGAAGTACTGCATGACATCGCCGGGGCGATGGGCCTGGGCTTTGAGCACCAGTTGCTGCAGGTCCAGTTTCGGCGTGTCGGCCGGCATTTCCTTCAGCTCTGGAGCATCGCCCAGCAGGTGGTCGATCTCGTGATGAAAGATCAGCGGCAAACCGGTCACTGCCAGCATCAGCAGGAACAGGGTGCAGATCAGGCTGGTCCAGGTGTGGATGAAGGACCAGCGGCGTATGGTTTGGCTTTTCATTAACGCCCTTAGAACTTGTAGTTCACGCTGGCAACCACGTTGCGCTCGTCACCGTAGTAGCACCAGTAACCGTCGCAGTTGGCCAGGTAGTCCTTGTCGAACAGGTTCTTGGCTTCGACCGCGACGGTCATGCCTTTAAGGGTGCTGATCTTGCGGCCGAGGTCGTAATGGACCGAGGCGTCGTAGACGGTGTAGGAGCCAACATGGGCCAGATCGGTGTTGGCGGTATTGCCGTAGTTGTCGCCGACATAGCGCACACCACCGCCGATACCGAAGCCGTCGAGCAGGCCGTTGTACCAGGTGTAGTCAGCCCACAGGGTGGCCTGATTGCGCGGGATCAGGGCCATGCGATTGCCTTGCTCGTTGGCCGCGCCCTTGAGGATTTCGGTGTCGGTGTAGCTGTAGGAACCGATCAGTTTGAGGTTGTCGGTCACCTGTGTGGTTGCCTCAAGTTCAAGGCCGCGGACCTGCAGCTCGCCCACCTGACGGGTCAGGTTGCCTTCGGCGACCTTCACATTCTCCTGGCGCAAGTCGTACACCGCAGCGGTGTACAGGTTCTTGCTGCCCACCGGCTGATACTTCACGCCCACTTCATATTGGCGACCCTCGGTCGGTTTGAATGACTCGGTGGCCGAAACCGCAGCACCGGTAGTCGGTTGGAACGACTCGGTGTAAGAAATGTATGGAGTCACACCATTGTCGAAGACATAGCTCAGTCCGATGTTGCCGGTGAAGGCGGTGTCGCGTTCGGTGCTGGTGGCGTCGTTGAGGTTATTGAAGGTGGTGCCGGTGTGCACCCAGTCTTCACGGCCGCCCAGGGTCAGGCGCCAGTTGTCCAGGGCGATCTGGTCCTGAACGTAGACACCGGTCTGGCGAGTCTTCTGGTTGTAGTCATACATGGTGAAGTACTGGACGTTGGAGAAGTCCTGGCCATACGGAGGATTGATCACGTTGCCTGGCGGCACGCTGAAGCTCAGGCCGTAGTCCCACTTGTAGTTGGTGTTGGAGCGTTGATGGTCGAGGCCGATCAACAAGGTGTGGGTCAGGGCACCGGTCTGGAAGTCGGCCTGGAAGTTGTTATCAACGGCGAACTGGCTGATGTCTTCGTTGACGATACCGGTTTCCCGCGGGACCGTACCGTCAGGCTGGATGGTGCCGTTGTTCATGGTCGCTACGTTGATGCCCTGGAACGACAGGTCGCTCTTGGTGTAGCGCAGGTTCTGGCGGAATTGCCAGACATCATTGAGGCGATGCTCGAAGGCGTACCCGAGCGCGTAGTAGGTGCGGTCGTAGAACTCCCAGTCCGGATCGCCGAGGTTCTTGTGGTGGGAGATGTCGCCGGCCGGCGAATCCAGTTTGGTGCCTTGAATCGGCAGGAACTGCCCGGAGATGCCGGTATCGTCGCGGGTGAACTGGGTGATGAAGGTCAGACTGGTGTCTTCATCCATGTTCCAGGTCAGGCTGGGTGCAAGGTTGTAGCGCTTGTCCGGGACATGATCGGTTGGCGAGTCACTGTCGCGTACGACACCGCTGACGCGGTAGAGGAACTGGCCCTCATCATCGATTTTGCCGGTGCTGTCGAAGTTGATCTGGCGGTGGTTGTTGCTGCCAACCTGCGCTTCGACCTGGTGGGCGCTGTCCGCCTGTGGGCGACGGCTGACCATGTCGAGCATACCGCCTGGCGGCGTCTGGCCGTAGATGGACGAGGCCGGGCCACGCAGCACGGCGATGCGCTCAAGGTTCCACGGTTCGACCTTAGGGTTGGCGAACGAGCCTTTTGGCAGTGGCAAGCCATCGAGGAACTGGGTCGGGTCGAAGCCGCGGACCCGCAGCCAGTCGGAGCGGGGGTCGGAGGCGTAGCCGCTGCTCTGTACACCAGCGGTGTAGCGCAGGGCATCGTTGAGGTTGAGGACCTGACGGTCATCCAGTTGCTCGCGGGTGATGACGGTCATCGAGCGCGGGATTTCGACAATCGGGGTGTCGGTTTTAGTGCCCGCTGCGGTACGGGTAGCAGTGAAACCGGTGGCCGGGCCCCAGGCACTTTCATAATCGCCGGTGGCGTTGATGCTGGTTTCCGGCAGTGCCAGGGTACCCTCAGGCGTCGCTACCAGGGTGTAGGTGCCGGCGCTGCTTTGCTGCAGCTGCAGGCCGGTGCCGCGCAATGCCGCTTGCAGGGCGCCGACGCCGCTGTACTGGCCGTTGACCGGTGCCGAGGTGCGGCCGCTGGCCAGGCTCGGGTCCAGGCTCAGGGCAATACCGGCCTGGCTGGCGATCTGGGTCAGTGTGCTCGACAGCGGTGCCGCGGGCAGGTCGTAACTACGCAAGCTGGATTGCTCGGCGGCAACCAGCTGGGTGCTCACCAGCGGGGCGGACAGGGCAATGGCCATGGCCAGCAGGCTGGGACGCAGGAAACTTTCAAAGACACGGGTCATGCAGCGGCTCCTCGACGGATAAGTGCTAACTAGCTTCCTTGCCGAGTGAGTTGAGAAAAGTGTCAGGGGGTAGTGAAAATTATTTTGATTTATATTCCAGATGGAGCTGCTGGCGCAGTTCATCGCGGGGCAAGCCCGCTCCCACAGGTGAACTCGGTGGGAGCGGGCTTGCCCCGCGATCAGGGTCTTAAGGCCGCGCCACCACCGTCACCCACCACGGGGTGTGCTGTTCGATCTGCACCGGCAAGGTCGGCAGCAACGAGGTCAGGGCCAGGTTGGTGTCGTTGAGCGGGAAGCTGCCGGTAATGCGCAGCTCGGCTACCTCTGGCGCAACGCCCAGATGGCCGCTGCGGTAACGGCCCAGTTCGTCGATCAGGTCACCCAGGCGCACGTTGTCGACCACCAGCATGCCGCGGGTCCAGGCGTCGGCACCGAGATTCAGGCCGGCAATCTGGCCGAGCCGGTCATGACTCATCAGCACCTGCTGGCCTTCATGCAGAATCTGCTCGTCGCCACTGTCTTGCGGTCTGGCCGCCACGGCCGACTGCAAGACACTCAGACGCGTGCCCTGATCCTCCACTTTGACCAGGAAGCGCGTGCCCAGCGCACGCATGCGCCCGTCTTCGGTGGCAACGACAAAGGGACGATCGTCCTTGTGTCCGGTTTCGATGGAAATCTCGCCCTCGTGCAGGACAATCAGGCGTTCTTTTTCATCGAAGCGTATGTCTACCGCCGAATGGGTATTGAGGCTGATCAGGGTGCCGTCGGTCAGGCGCAAGGTGCGTTGCTCACCGGTGGCCGTGCGTTGGTCAGCCAGCCAGTAGCCCAGCGACTGATAGGTACTGACCCAGCTCAGCAAGCCAGCCACCAGCACCAGGCTGGCCAGGCCACTGCCTGCTTTGCGTATGCGCTGGCGCAGGCCTGCGCGCGATTGCAGCAAGGCCTGGCGTGCAGGTCCGGCTGCGGCGCTGAAGCGTTGGTCGAGCATGCCCAGCTGCATCCAGGCGCGCGCATGTTCCTCACTGGCAGCGTGCCAGCGAGCGAACTCAGCACGTTCGTCGGCGCTGCCGCTACCTGAATCCAGGCACAGCTGCCAGGCAATCGCCGCATCCAGCACGCGGGCGCTGACCGGTTTGCTGTTCATGTCGGCTCGCCGTACAGGGCGATGTAGCACTGGCGCATACCC
This sequence comes from Pseudomonas sp. GZD-222, assembly GCF_049310525.1. Classification (NCBI taxonomy): domain Bacteria; kingdom Pseudomonadati; phylum Pseudomonadota; class Gammaproteobacteria; order Pseudomonadales; family Pseudomonadaceae; genus Pseudomonas; species Pseudomonas sp. GZD-222. The sequence continues at coordinate 11,839 of NZ_JBMOWO010000102.1, read as the reverse complement.
TGGGCCAGGTACTGGCGCACACGGGAGACCGAAACGCCCAGGCGTTCGGCAATTTGCGCATGGTTCAGACCGTCGAGACGGTTGTAGAGGAACGCCGCGCGGGCTTTGCTCGACAACTTGCCCAGCAGACGGTCAATGGCCTTGAGGTCTTCGAGAATCAGGTGTTGTTCTTCCGGGGATGGTTGTTCGGCTTCGGGGATCAGCATTAGCTCGGCCAGGTAGGCCTGCTCCAGTGCTGCGCGGCGAAAGTGATCGAACAGCAGCCCCCTGGCGATCGACAGGAGAAAGGCTCGGGGTTCACGCGGTGCGGGCAACTGATCGCGGCCGAGCAGGCGCACGAAGGTGTCCTGGCTCAGGTCTTCGGCTCGCTCGGCGCAGGCGATATTACGCCGTAGCCAGCCGAGTAGCCAACTGCGATGGTCGCGGTAGAGCGTACCGACCAGCTCACTGTGTGGGCTCTGTGCGGACGACAAGTCGTTCCCCGAAAAAGATGTGTTAACTAACGAGAATTATTCGCGATTGTTACAGAATCTTCTTGTGAAACGCAATTGACGCTCATCGGATGATGTTAGAAACCGTGACTCTGTTGCTGTCGGCGCCGCCAACGCTGCAGTTGTCGGTCAAGCTGCGCCGGACTGTCCAGCTGCTGACGGCGGGCCTGACTGAACAGGATCAAGGCCAGTTCGGCGGTGACCATGGCATCGGCACTGGCGTTGTGCCGTTCAATCGCCTCGAGGCCGAAACAGGCTGTCCAGTCGTCAAGCCCCGCTTCGCGCAGGGTGATCTGCGGATTCAGCAGCGGTGCAAGCTCGGCGACATCGATGAACGGGTGCTGCAGGCGATAGCCCAGGTGGTCTTTCAAGGCGCGTGCGAGCATGCGTTGATCGAACGGCGCGTGGAAGGCCAGCACCGGGCTGTCGCCGATAAAGTCCATCAGGTCGAGCAATGCCTCAGCCGGATCGCAGCCCGCAGCGATGGCGCTGGGCCCCAGGCCATGAATCAGCACACTGGACGTCAGTTTGTGGTCGCGCTGGTACAGGGTGCGCTCGAACTGCTGGCTGAAGTCGATGGCACCGTCTTCGATAACCACCGCACCTATCGACAATACCTGATCGCGTTGGGTGTTCAGGCCGCTGGTTTCCAGGTCCAGCACCACCCAGCGTTGCTTGCGCAGTGGCTCCTCATTGAGCGCGGCTGCCGGTGTCAGCTGAGCGGCCCGCAGGCGTATCTGCTCGTCGATTTGTCGAGGTCGCAGCCAGGTGAACAGACTCACAACTGATACCTCAGGGCCAGGCTGCTCTGCAGGCGTTGGGCCTGACGCAGGGACTCGCGCAGGATGCGCCTGTCCAGGTGATTGAGGCTGTCCGGATCGACGCGGTTGGAGTACGGCAGGTTCTGCCGGCTCTGCAGTTGGTGTTGCTGCATCCGGGTTTGCTGGATGAAGTGGTAGGCCTCTTCATAGGCGGCGCCATCGAGCGGGTCGATCACTTCGCGGGTTACCAGCTCACGCAGGCGTTCCAAGGTGTTGTTGGCACTGATGCCGTTGGCCAGGGCCAGCAGGCGGGCGCCGTCGACGAAGGGAGTCAGGCCCTGAACCTTGAGGTCCAGGGTGGCGGCCTTGTCACTGCCCTGGCGGGTCAGTACGAATTCACGGAATCGGCCTACCGGCGGCCGCTGGCGCAAGGCGTTGTCGGCCATCATGCGCTGAAACAGGCGGTTATCGGCGACCTGCTCAAGAATGCTCTGGCGCAATTGTTCGCAGGCCGTCTCGTCGCCCCAGACCACCCGCAGGTCAAAATAGATGCTTGAGGCCAGCAGGTTCTCCGGTGTGGCTTCGCGAATAAAAGCAGCGAAGCGCCGCGCCCATTCGGCACGGGACAGACACAGCTCGGGATTACCGGCCATGATGTTGCCCTTGCACAGGGTAAAGCCGCATTGCGCCAGGCCCTGGTTGATGTGCTGGGCCAGCGGCAGCAGGCGGCCACGGAGCTCGGCAGCGTGGGCGGCATCGCGGGCTTCGAAAAGGATGCCGTTGTCCTGGTCGGTGTGCAGGGTCTGTTCGCGCCGGCCTTCACTGCCAAAGCACAGCCAACTGAACGGCACGCCCGGATCGCCTTTGTCCTGGATCGCCAGCTCGATCACCCGGCACACGGTGTGGTCGTTGAGCAGGGTGATGATCTGGGTGATCTGTGTTGAAGAGGCACCATGGGCCAGCATGCGTTCGACCAGTTGGCCGATCTCGCCGCGCAGCGACACCAGGCCTTCGATCCGCGTGGCATGGCGGATGGTGCGCGCCAGGTGCACCAGGTCGACACGTTGCAGGGAGAACAGGTCGCGTTCGGAGACCACGCCGCACAGGCGCTGGTCTTCGACCAGGCAAACATGCGCGATGTGCCGTTCGGTCATGGCAATGGCCGCGTCGAACGCACTGGCCTGGGGGCTCAGGTAGAAAGGCTCGAGGGTCATGTGGCCAGCAATCGGCTGGGCAAAATCGGCGCCGGCGTCGGCCACCACCTCGCGCAGGTCGCGCAGGGTGAAGATGCCGACAGGGAAGCGTTGCTCGTCGACGATGACAATACTGCCGACCTGCTGCTCGTGCATCAGGGCCACGGCCTCGCGCAGGGGGGTGTGCCGTTCGCAGACCACCGGGTGACGCATGGCCAGTTCACCCAGGCGGGTGTTGAGCGAGTACTGGGTGCCGAGGGTTTCCACCGCACGGCGTTGGACCTGTTGGTTGACCTGGTCGAGCAGGCTGCTGACGCCGCGCAGGGCGAAGTCGCGAAATACCTCGGAGAGGGCGAACAGACGAATGAACGCGGCCTTGTTCAGTTGCAGGCAGAAGGTGTCTTCGCCGGCCACGTGTTCGGTGCGGGTGGCGCGTTCGCCGAGCAACGCGGCCAGGGGAAAGCACTCGCCCGTGGTGATCTCGAATGTGGTCTCGGTTCCAGGACGGGAAACGTGCTGGCGTTCACCGACCACCCGGCCTTGCTTGACGATATAGAAGTGCTCGACGGGCCCGTCGGCGGGCTTGATGATGCTGTCTTTGGCCGCATAAAAACGCAGCTGGCACTGTTCGACGAGAAACGCCAGGTGGGCGTTCTCCATCTGGTTGAACGGAGGAAAGCGTTGCAGGAACTGCAGGGTGCCCTGGATGTTCTGCATGACTGCAGTTTTTCCGGCCTGGGTGAAGGCGTCCATTTTGCTCATGAGCATTACCGCGTATTTGTGTCGAGCTGTGCACATCGACCTTGTTGTTTTCGACCTCCATGGTCGGCCGCAGGGGCCCCAGTGCCCATTGGACGTAAGTCTAAACAGGGCGACGGCGAGGGTGAGAAACACGACGGGTGTCAATTTGCCGACGAAGACGGGTTGCAAGGCGATCGAAACCCGTCTGAACTTGATTCAAAGGATATTTTCCGGGTCATTGATGATGAGACAGCCATGCCCGACCAAGAAGACATACTGAGTGATGCCGAACGTGAAGCACTGGCAACGGTTACGGCGCCGCGGGCTGCGCCACAGAAAGTATTGATCGTCGATGACAATCCGGTGGCGCGAGAGGCGCTGGCCAGTTACCTGAAAATCAAGGGTATCAAGTGCGTGACGGCGGAAAATGCCGAACGGGCCCTGGCATGCCTGAAGGGAGAGCGGGGGATTGGTCTGCTGATTACTGACCTGCGAATGGGGCCGTTTGATGGTCTGGAGCTGATCCGGCAGATTCGCGAATCGGACAAAGCCGAGTTGCCGATCATCATCGTGTCCGGTGATGCCGACGTCCCTGACGCCATTGCGGCGATGCATTTGAGCGTCGTCGACTTTCTGCTCAAGCCGATTGATCTGGACAAGCTGATGGAGCGGGTGCGAAAGGAGTTGGAAGTCATTTGAAGAAGATCGCGGTTCAACCCCGCTCCCACAGCGTGTGGGAGCGGGCTTGACCCGCGATGAAGGCGACGCGATTACAGACCGTTCTTGGCCTTGAACTCACGACGACGACGATGCAGCACTGGCTCGGTGTAGCCGTTCGGCTGCTTGGTACCTTCTACCACCAGTTCGACCGCCGCCTGGAAGGCGATGTTGTTGTCGAAGTCCGGTGCCAGTGGGCGGTACAGCGGGTCGTTGGCGTTCTGCTTGTCGACCACCGGCGCCATGCGCTTGAGGCTTTCCAGCACCTGGGCCTCGCTGACGATGCCGTGACGCAGCCAGTTGGCCAGCAGCTGGGCGGAAATCCGCAGGGTGGCGCGGTCTTCCATCAGGCCGACATCATTGATGTCCGGCACTTTCGAGCAACCCACGCCCTGATCGATCCAGCGCACAACGTAGCCGAGGATACCCTGGGCGTTGTTGTCCAGCTCATTGCGTTTTTCTTCGTCCGACCAGTTGGTGTCTGGTGCCAGCGGGATGGTCAGAATGTCATCGACCGATGCCGGGGCGCGCTTGGCCAGTTCTGCCTGACGGGCGAACACGTCGACCTTGTGGTAGTGCAGTGCATGCAGTGCAGCGGCGGTCGGCGAAGGTACCCAGGCGGTGTTGGCACCGGCCAGCGGGTGAGCGATTTTCTGCTCGAGCATGTCGGCCATCAGGTCCGGCATGGCCCACATGCCTTTACCGATCTGGGCACGGCCTTGCAGACCGGTGGCCAGGCCGATATCGACGTTGGAGTTCTCGTAGGCGCCGATCCACTTCTGGGTTTTCATGGCGCCCTTGCGCACGACTGCGCCGGCTTCCATGGAGGTGTGAATCTCGTCACCGGTACGGTCGAGGAAGCCGGTGTTGATGAACACCACGCGCTCCTTGGCTGCTTCGATACAGGCCTTGAGGTTGACCGTGGTGCGGCGCTCCTCGTCCATGATGCCGACTTTCAGCGTATTACGCTTCATGCCCAGCACGTCTTCGATGCGGCCAAACAGCTCGTTGGTGAACGCCGCTTCTTCCGGGCCGTGCATCTTCGGTTTAACGATGTACACGGAGCCGGTGCGGCTGTTCTTGCGGCTGGTGTTGCCGTTGAGGTTGTGGATCGCGGCAAGGTTGGTGACCAGGCCGTCGAGGATGCCCTCTGGCACTTCGTTACCGTCCTTGTCGAGGATGGCGTCGATGGTCATCAGGTGGCCGACGTTACGCACGAACAGCAGGGAGCGACCGTGCAGGGTCACCGAGCCACCGTTTGGGGCGGCGTATTCACGATCCGGGTTCATGGTCCGGGTGAAGGTCTGGCCGCCTTTGCTGACGCTTTCCGAGAGGTCACCCTTCATCAGGCCGAGCCAGTTGCGGTAGATCACCACTTTGTCATCCGCGTCGACAGCGGCAACCGAGTCTTCGCAGTCCATGATGGTGGTCAGGGCGGCTTCCATCAGCACGTCCTTGATCCCCGCAGGGTCGGTCTGGCCGACCGGGGTGCTGGCATCGACCTGGATTTCGAAATGCAGGCCGTTGTGCTTGAGCAGAATGGCAGTCGGCGCCGCAGCGTCGCCGTGGTAGCCGATCAGTTGGGCGTCATCGCGCAGACCGCTGTTGCTGCCACCTTTGAGGGCAACGACGAGCTTGCCGCCTTCAATGCGGTAGGCCGTTGAGTCGACATGCGAGCCGGCAGTCAGCGGCGCGGACTCGTCGAGGAAGGCGCGGGCGAAGGCAATCACCTTGTCGCCGCGTACCTTGTTGTAGCCTTTGCCTTTTTCCGCGCCACCGGCTTCGCTGATGGCGTCGGTGCCGTACAGGGCATCGTACAGCGAGCCCCAGCGGGCGTTGGAAGCGTTCAGGGCAAAGCGCGCATTCATCACTGGTACAACCAGTTGCGGGCCGGCCATGCGGGCAATTTCGTCATCGACGTTCTGGGTCGAGGCTTGGAAGTCTGCTGCTTCTGGCAGCAGGTAACCGATGTCCTGGAGGAAGGCTTTGTAAGCCACGGCATCGTGAGCCTGGCCTTTGCGCGCTTGGTGCCAGGCATCGATCTGTGCCTGCAGTGCGTCACGTTTGGCCAGCAGTGCTTTGTTCTTTGGAGCGAGGTCGTTGATGATCTTTTCTGCCCCCACCCAGAACTGCTCGGCGTTGACGCCGGTTCCGGGAATGGCTTCGTTGTTCACGAAGTCGAACAGGACTTTGGCGACCTGAAGGCCACCGACTTGAACGTGTTCAGTCATTGCTTGCCTCACTCTGCTCAGCTATTGCTCTTCTATTTAGGCCTTGCGCGCTTCTCTAAACACGGCACCAGAACATGCCCGACGGGCGGCTGGGTGCTGCCTGCCAGACGGGCTGGCGAGCGGTTCGCGTATTTTCACAGGCGCCATGGCAGACATCGATTCGACGTTTTGTAGTCCACGCTGCGGCATACTACATGATGCGCTGCGGTTGTGAAAATCAGACTAAATACGTCGTTCTGCGACCATTTGATCGCAGAAGGTCACGCTGGGAGACAGTATGTTCTCAAAAAAGTGGCAGATTGTTCCAGATAAATCTTGAAACAGTACACGATTGGTCATCAAAGGCTGCTGCGGCAGGTTGCCGCGCCTTGCCTATACTTTCTCCGCGCCCCTTGATTTCAGGGGCTGAACCTTTAAAAGCAGAGGGTTACCGCGTGGATCATCTCGTACTCACAGTAATCGCTCCCGACAAAGCCGGTCAGGTCGAACGTATTGCTGAATGCATTGCCGAGCATAACGGTAACTGGTTGGAGAGCCGCATGTCGCGCATGGCCGGGCAGTTTGCCGGGATCCTCAAAGTGGCAGTGCCGGCCGAGTCCTACGAAGAGCTGGTCCGGGCCCTGGAGGCCTTGGGCAAACATGATATTCGCGTGCTGATTGCCAAGAGCGGCATCGAACCGTCCTGCACCTGGAAGCCGATCGCCATGGAACTGGTGGGCAATGATCGTCCGGGTATCGTGCGTGACATTACGCGCTTGCTGGCCGATCAGGGCGTCAACGTCGAGCGCCTGACCACCGAGGTGCGCCCGGCACCCATGAGCAGCGAGCCGCTGTTTCACGCCGATGCGTTGCTGGCGATGCCTTTGACACTTTCTCTCGATGTGCTTCAGGCCAAGCTTGAAGAACTGGCGGATGACTTGATGGTGGAGCTAAAGCTGCGCCCGGAGGATTGATTCAGGCCTGTAGGAGCGGATTTATCCGCGATGGACTGCGTAGCAGGCCCGGTTTGGCGCCACACTTGCGGACTTCGCGGATAAATCCGCTCCTACAGGGAATAGAGCAGTATTGGGGTTATCCCGGATTCACGGGGATGGCCCTGTGGATAACCTGGGGGGATCGTTCGCCAGCCCAGTCATAGCGGGCGTTTGCGCCAATTGAGCAAAAAACCATCAATAATCAGTGGCTTGTGCACAAAGCACGGGGATGAGGGTGTGGATAACCTTGGGAGAGGTTGCTGCAGGCCACGATCTACGTGACCTGCAGAGATTTGTACGTTTTTTGATCAGCTGCGCCGGCGCAGGCTCAGCCAGGCATCGACGCTATACAGCGCCAGACCTGCCCAGATAAACATGAAGGCAACCAGAGTGCTGCTCGACAAGTGCTCGCCAAACAGCAGCACGGCTTGCAGCAACACCAGCGTCGGCGCCAGGTACTGCAGGAAGCCCAGGGTGGTGTAGGGCAGGTGGCGGGCGGCGGCGTTGAAGCACACCAGCGGGATCAGCGTGACCGGCCCAGCAGCTACCAGCCACAACGCTTCGCTGGTGCTGTAGAAGCTCGCTTGGGCGCTATGGGCCATGGGATTTAGCAGCAGCCAGCCGATTGCCAGCGGTACCAGCATCCAGGTTTCCACCACCAGTCCCGGCAAGGCCGCGACAGGGGCCTTTTTGCGGATCAGGCCGTAGAAGCCAAAGCTCAGTGCCAGCACCAGCGAAACCCAGGGCAGGCTGCCGACTTGCCAGACCTGTTGGGCCACACCGAGGGCGGCCAGGCCGACCGCTACCCACTGCAGGCGTCGCAGTCGCTCACCGAGCAGCATCATGCCGAGCAGTACGTTGACCAGCGGGTTGATGTAGTAGCCCAGGCTGGCTTCAAGCATGCGGCCGTTGTTCACCGACCAGACGTAAGTCAGCCAGTTGCCGGCAATCAGCGAGCCGCTGAGCGCCAGGATTGCCAGGCGTTTGGGATTGTCGCGCAGTTCGCGCCACCAGCCCGGATGCTTCCAGACCAGCAACAGCAGCGAGCCGAACAGCGCTGACCAGAGCACACGGTGGACAATGATTTCTACTGCTGGAACGCTTTGCAGCGCTTTGAAGTAGAGCGGGAACAAGCCCCAGATGATGTAGGCGGTCAAGCCCAGGATGTACCCGCGGCGCGGGTTGGCGGCGTGCATGCAAATTCCTTGCTTAGGCAGCTATCTAAAAGCTCCGCTATTGTAGACAGACTTGGGCGCGCTTCAGAACAATTTCAGCGGTTCTTCATCCAGTGCCGCCATCTGCTCGCGCAGGGCAAGAATCTGATCGCCCCAGTAACGCTCCTGGCCAAACCAGGGGAAGCTGCGCGGAAACGCCGGATCATCCCAGCGCCGTGCCAGCCAGGCGCTGTAGTGCAACAGGCGCAGCGCGCGCAGGGGTTCAATCAGGGCAAGCTCGCGTGGGTCGAAATCGTGGAACTCGTTGTAGCCGTCCATCAGTTCAGCCAGTTGGCCCAGACGTTCATGACGGTCGCCGGCAAGCATCATCCACAGGTCCTGGACAGCGGGGCCCATGCGGCAGTCGTCGAGGTCGACGATATGGAAGACTTCGTCGCGGCACATCATGTTGCCGGGGTGGCAGTCACCGTGCAGGCGGATGGTCTTGTGCGGGGTGCTGGCATAAATGGCTTCGACCCGCTTGAGCAGGTCGCGGGCCACTGACTCGAAAGCCGGTAGCAGGCTTTTGGGGACGAAGTTGCCTTCGAGCAGGGTAGCCAGCGAGGCATGCCCGAAGTTATCCACCGCCAGCGCTTCACGGTGCTCGAATGGGCGGGTGGCGCCGACCGCATGCAGACGGCCGAGCAATTGGCCAAGGCGATAGAGCTGGTCCAGGTTGCCAGGCTCCGGGGCGCGGCCGCCGCGACGTGGGAACAGTGTGAAGCGAAAGCCGCTGTGTTCGAACAGGGTTTCACCCTTGTGGATAAGTGGTGCTACCACGGGCACTTCACAATCGGCCAGTTCGGCGGTGAAGCTGTGTTCTTCAAGAATCGCCGCGTCGGTCCAGCGGTCGGGGCGATAGAACTTGGCGATCAGCGGTTCAGCATCTTCGATACCTACCTGATAGACGCGGTTCTCGTAGCTGTTGAGCGCCAGAACGCGGGCATCGCTGAGAAAGCCTATGCTCTCCACTGCGTCGAGGACCAGGTCGGGGGTGAGGGTTTCGAAGGGGTGCGACATGTCTGCTCCTGCGTGCGATTCCCTGCATGGTATCGCACATTGCCGCCCCCACGATAAAAGCCGGTCTCCACGCATGGTTGCTTTCGCCAAAAAACAAAAAGCCCCGCATTAGCGGGGCTCTTTGTTAAGGGTTGCTTAGCCTTTGTAGGCAGCAACCGATTTGGTGATCGCAGCGCGGGCGGCGTCAGCGCCGTCCCAGCCTTCGATCTTGACCCACTTGCCCTTCTCCAGATCCTTGTAGTTGGCGAAGAAGTGCTCGATCTGCTGGATCAGCAGCGCTGGCAGGTCGGTGTATTCTTTGACGTCGACGTACAGCTGCGACAGCTTGTCGTGCGGTACGGCGATGACTTTGGCGTCGCCGCCGCCGTCGTCGGTCATGTTCAGGATGCCGACCGGACGGGCACGGATAACCGAGCCTGGAGCTACCGGGTACGGGGTAACAACCAGCACGTCCAGCGGATCACCGTCGTCGGCCAGGGTGTTAGGGATGTAACCGTAGTTGGCCGGGTAGAACATCGGGGTGGCCATGAAACGGTCAACGAACAGGCAATCGCTGTCCTTGTCGATCTCGTACTTGATCGGGGCGTGGTTGGCTGGAATCTCGATGGCGACGTAGATGTCGTTCGGCAGGTCTTTGCCAGCCGGAATCTTGCTGTAGCTCATTGGGCAGTGCCCCCATGTTTGGCCAAAAATTGGTCGCGATTATAGGCACATTCCGCCCTGCTTGCCACGTCCGCCCTGATGTCCGGCAGTGTCAGTCCTGCGACTGCCGGTAATGCGGGTGGCTGCGCTGCAAAAGCTGCAGGCGGGCCAGTGGGTCCTGGCGGTAAAAACTGTGTAACTGCTGGTACACCGCGGGGTAGGCGTCGTTGAGCAGGTCGGGGGCGCTGAAGAAGTATTCGCTGGTTACGGCGAAAAACTCTGCCGGGTTTTCCGCCGCATAGGGATCGATGGCGGTCTCGGCGTCCGGGTTGCGGTCAAGCTGGCGGTTGAGGTCGTCGTAGGCCTCTTGCATGGCCGTGGCCCATTCGCTGACGCGCATGTCGTTGTGCAGCGGCGGCAGGCCATTGGCGTCGCCGTTGAGCATGTCGAGCTTGTGCGCCAATTCGTGGATGACCAGGTTGTAGCCCTCCCAGCCGCCGCTGGCCAGAACGCCAGGCCAGGCCAGGATCACCGGGCCCTGTTGCCAGGCTTCGCCACTGTGCTCGCCATTCCATTCATGTTCCACGCCGCTGGCGTCACGGTGGCGCTGGGGGCTGAGGAAGTCGTCGGGATACAGCACGATCTCGTGGAAGCCCTGATACCAGTTCAGCTCGCCCAGGTGCAGCAACGGCAGCTGGGCCTGGGCGGCGAGGAACAGACGTTGCTCGCCGTCCAGTTCGACGCCGGGCAGGGCGCTGAGGTGTTTGTCGTGCAGGAACAGCACGCAGGCTTCACGCAGCCTGCGGTCTTCGTCGTCGCTCAGCCCGTCGAGTATCGGCAGACGCCCGCGAACCCGCTGCCAGCGCTGCGGGTCGACGGGGTGACGGGCCAGGGTGCGGCGACGGCGCCAGGCGCTCAGTGACCACATGGCCTGGGCTTAGTTGACCTTGGCGGGGCGGTGCATACGGCTGCGCACTACACCAATGATCATCGGCACCAGCGACAGCAGGATGATCGCGACGATCATCAGCGACAGGTTCTGCTTGATGAAGGGTACGTTGCCGAAGAAGTAGCCGAGGGTCACCAGGCCGCCGACCCACAGCACAGTGCCGGCGACGCTGAAGCCGAGGAAGCGGGGGTAATGCATTTTGGCGATACCGGCGACGAAAGGTGCAAAGGTGCGCAGGATCGGCAGGAAGCGCGCCAAGGTCACGGTTTTACCGCCATGGCGCTCGTAGAAGTTGTGGGTCTGCTCGAGGTAGTCGCGACGGAAGATCTTCGAATTGGGGTTGCGGAACAGCCGTTCCCCAGCCGTTCGACCTATCACGTAGTTGGTGCTGTCGCCGAGAATGGCTGCGGCCATCAGCAGGCCACCGAGCAGTACCGGGTCCATGCCGCCGCCAGCGGCTACGGCGCCGGCGATGAACAGCAGGGAATCACCGGGCAGGAACGGCATGACCACCAGACCGGTCTCGCAGAAGATCACCAGGAACAGGATCGCGTAGATCCATGGGCCGTAGTTGTTGACCAGCAAATCGAGGTAGGTATCGAGATGCAGAATAAGGTCCAGCGGGTTGAAATCCATGTACAGCACCTGTGTTCTTTTGAACCCGATCGTGGGGCATGCGATGACTGGCAATGCGAATGCGATCAGCCGCTACCCGCGTGGTGGGTAAAGTTTCACACATTTTGGGGGGCGCATTATACGGCGGCGGCAGGATTGTGCCTGGGCAGTTTGTAGCGGCGGATTTCCAGAGAAGTGAAGGCTGATGCTCTTATCTCGGTGGGAGCGGGCTTGCCCCGCGATTGCGGGGTGTCAGTCACATTGCATCGCGGGGCAAGCCCGCTCCCACCG
>NZ_JBMOWO010000101.1:0-8070 GCF_049310525.1 Pseudomonas sp. GZD-222 | reverse complement strand
TTTGTCGTTGTTGTGTGGGTGTGATTGTGTTCCTTGTTTTTGTTCTTCTTCCCCCCCCCCCCCCCCCCCCCCCCCCCCCCCGCTCCCACCGGATTAGTCGGAGTTGATCGGCAGGATGTAGCTCTTGAACTCGGTGTCTTCATGAAAACCGATGGATTCGTAGGTCTTCATCGCCACTTCATTGTTGCTGCTGGTGGAGACCCGCAGGCGCACGGCGTTGGTTTCCTTGGCCATTTTCTTGGCTTCGCGCATCAGGTGGTCGGCGACCAGCATGCGCCGGGAGTCTTCGGCGACATAGATGTCGTTGAGGATCCATACACGCTTGAGCGACAACGACGAGAAGCTCGGGTAGAGCTGACAGAAGCCCATCAACTTTTTGTCGTCATCGTCGGCCAGGGCCAGGTAAATGATCGACTCACTCCGTTCCAGGCGTTTTTCCAGGAACGAGCGGGAGGAATCCGGGTATGGCAGCTGGCCATAAAACTCGCGGTATTTGACGAACAGGGGGGCAAGGAGGTCCAGATGTTCCAGGGTTGCTTTTATGATCCGCATAAGCAGGCCTCAGGGTCCATGGTAGTGTGCGGCAAATCGCCCGCCGCCTGGGCAGATCGTGCCTGAACATAATTAGAAAGCGCAATCTACTAAACGGATGCGCCTCAGGGTTTGCTGAGCAGGAAGTTTCCTTTGTTCGGCGTAGCGTTTTCCGACTCCAGCGTATGCACCTGCGCTTCATCCTTGAGGTTGACCCCGGACAACTGCCGTCTGCACGCCTCGCGCATCAGGTACAACAGGCGATGGGCGGCCATGCCGTAGCTGAGGCCTTCCAGGCGTACGTTGGAAATGCAGTTGCGGTAGGCGTCGGTCAGGCCCACTTTCGGGTTGTAGGTGAAATACAGGCCGAGGCTGTCAGGGGAGCTCAGGCCGGGGCGTTCACCGATCAGGATCACGGTCATTTTCGCCCCGAGCAATTCGCCCACTTCGTCGGCCACCGCCACGCGGCCCTGTTCCACCAGGACCACTGGCGAGGTTGACCAGCCATCCGCCGCAGACTGCTCTTCAAAACGTGTCAGAAACGGCAGGGTATGGCGGTGCACCGCCAGGGCAGAGAGGCCGTCGGCGACCACGATGGCCAGATCGACGCCGCCAGGGTTGGTCTGGGCGTGTTCGCGCAGCTGTTGTGCGGAATCCGGGTGCAGGCGCCGCCCCAGATCGGGGCGTTGCAGGTAACTGTCGCGGTCGGCAGCGGCGCTGTGCAGCAGCAGGCTGTCGCGCTGGCGCTCGCTCAACTGGCTGCGCAGCCCCTGATGATCAAAGGCCAGGTGCACGGCGTCGCGGGCCTGGGCATGGGCAAACTGAAAATCGAGCTGGGCGCCGGTCGGCAGGCTGGTGCCGGTGCGGCCCAGGGCGATGCGTGCCGGTGTCAGGCGGCGCAGTTCCAGCCAGGGATTGGCGCTGTTGTCATGCTGTGGGGTGTTGTCCATGGTCACCTCGCTTATCCCAGTTGGGCCAGGGCCTGGCGGAAGGCCGGCGGCAGGTTGTCACCAAAACGCACCCGGCCGTCGGCCTGGGTGAAGATGCCGGTGCGCGCCAGCCAGGCTTCGAACTCCGGCGCCGGTTTCAGGCCCAGGGTCTGGCGGGCGTAGAGCGCATCGTGGAACGAGGTGGTCTGGTAGTTGAGCATGATGTCGTCGGAGCCGGGGATGCCCATGATGAAGTTGATCCCGGCAACGCCCAGCAGGGTCAGAAGCGTGTCCATGTCGTCCTGGTCGGCTTCTGCGTGGTTGGTGTAGCAGATGTCACAGCCCATGGGCACGCCGAGCAGCTTGCCGCAGAAGTGGTCCTCAAGGCCGGCACGGATGATCTGCTTGCCGTTGTACAGGTACTCCGGGCCGATGAAGCCGACCACGGTGTTGACCAGGAACGGCTTGAAGTGGCGGGCCACGGCGTAGGCGCGGGTTTCGCAGGTCTGTTGGTCGACGCCATGGTGGGCGTTGGCCGACAGGGCGCTGCCCTGGCCGGTCTCGAAATACATCAGGTTCTGCCCGAGGGTGCCGCGATTGAGGCTCAGGCCGGCGTCGTAGCCTTCTTTGAGGACATTGAGGTTGATGCCGAAACTGGCGTTGGCCGCTTCGGTGCCGGCGATCGACTGGAACACCAGGTCTAGCGGCACGCCGCGGTTGATCGCCTCGATCGAGGTGGTCACGTGGGTCAGTACGCAAGCCTGGGTGGGAATGTCGTAGCGCTGGATGATGGCATCGAGCATTTCCAGCAGGGTGCAGATCGAGGCGATGCTGTCGGTGGCCGGGTTGATGCCGATCATGGCGTCGCCGTTACCGTAGAGCAGACCGTCGAGGATGCTCGCGGCGATCCCGGCTGGCTCATCGGTCGGGTGGTTGGGCTGCAGGCGCGTCGACAGGCGTCCGCGCAGGCCCATGGTGCCGCGAAAACGGGTGACTACACGGATTTTTTGCGCCACCAGCACCAGGTCCTGCACGCGCATGATCTTCGACACGGCAGCGGCCATTTCCGGTGTCAGCCCAGGGGCCAGGGCACGTAGGCTGGTTTCATCGGCCTGGTCGCTGAGCAACCAGTCGCGCAAGCCACCCACGGTCAGATGGCTGACCGGGGCGAAGGCGTTGGTATCGTGGGTATCGATGATCAGGCGGGTGACTTCGTCGTCTTCGTAGGGAATCAGCGCTTCGCTGAGGAAGTGTTTGAGCGGAATATCGGCCAGGGCCATTTGTGCGGCAACCCGTTCGCCATCGTTGCTGGCTGCAACCCCGGCGAGAAAATCGCCCGAGCGTGCCGGGCTGGCCTTGGCCATCACTTCTTTAAGGCTTTCAAAACGGTAGGTCTGCTGACCTGCCGTGTGTACAAAACTTGCCATACAGAATCTCCAGAACGCCGCAGGCCGGGCCTGCGGCGCAGATAGCGTTGATCAGTGCAGGGCCTCTTCAGCCTTCTGGATCGCGGCGAATTCCTCTTCCGGTGTCCCGGCTACCAGGTGGTGCCGGCTGTAGAACGCAAAGTAGGCAATCAGTACGCCATAGATGATGGCAGCGCCAATCACCACCCGTGGATCAACCAGAAAACCGGCGACTACGGCAATGCAGGCCAGTATCAGGGCCACGCCGGAGGTGAGGATCCCGCCCGGGGTACGGTATGGGCGCTCCATTTTCGGGCGTTTGATCCGCAGGGTGATGTGCGCAGCCATCATCAGTACATAAGACAGCGTAGCGCCGAACACCGCAACCAGGATCAGCAGGTCACCCTGGCCGGTCAGCGACAGGCCGAAACCGATGATCCCGGGGATCACCAGGGCCAGCACCGGTGCCTTGCTCTTGTTGGTTTCCGAGAGTTTGCGCGGCAGGTAGCCGGCACGCGACAAGGCGAAGATCTGCCGCGAGTAGGCGTAGATGATCGAGAAGAAGCTGGCGATCAGGCCGGCCAGACCCACCAGATTGACGAAACTGCCCATCCAGGTCGAGCCGCCGTAGGCTTTGGACAGTGCTTCGACCAGCGGGTTGCCCGAGCTTTTCAGGGCTTCGGCACCGGCGCCGCCAGGGCCGACCACGAGGATCAGCAGGGCGAAGGCCAGCAGCACCAACATGGCACCGATCAGGCCGCGCGGCAGGTCGCGCTTGGGGTTCTTGGTTTCTTCAGCGGCCAGCGGCACGCCTTCGACCGCAAGGAAGAACCAGATCGCATAGGGGATCGCCGCCCACACGCCGACATAGCCGAATGGCAGGAAGCTGCTGGCGCCGACGGCGTCGGTCTGGGCGATGTCGAACAAGTTGTTGACATCAAAGTGCGGCACCATGGCCACCAGGAACACGCCGAGGGCAATGGCAGCCACGGCGGTGATGATGAACATCAGCTTCAGTGCTTCACCGACGCCGAAGATGTGGATGCCGATAAAGATGATGTAGAAGGCCAGGTAGATCATCCAGCCACCAATACCGAACAACGACTGGCAATAGGCGCCGATGAACACCGCAATCGCTGCGGGGGCGATGGCGTATTCAATGAGGATTGCCGTTCCGGTGAGAAACCCGCCCCAGGGCCCGAACGCGCTGCGGGCAAAGCCATAGCCGCCACCGGCGGTAGGGATCATCGAGGACAATTCGGCGAGGGAGAAACACATGCACAGGTACATGGTTGCCATCAGCAAGGTGGCGAGGAACATGCCGCCCCAACCGCCCTGGGCCAGGCCGAAGTTCCAGCCGGCATAGTCGCCGGAAATCACATAGGCAACGCCTAAACCGACCAGCAGTACCCAGCCTGCCGCGCCTTTTTTCAGTTCACGTTGTTGGAAGTAGTCGGTGCCGACCTTTTCAAAGTCGACAGAAGAGCCTGCCGGCGCGCTGCCGGTGTGATCGCTTGGCATAGGGTTCACCTGTTTTTTTTATCGTGACCGGCGGATGCCGATGTCTCTGGTGATGGTCTTGCAGGAAGCGAGCCAGCGCGACCCCGGGGTGGGGCCGCGCTGTGGGTGGGTTAGAAGAAGCCCAGTGGATTGATGTCGTAGCTGACCAGCAGGTTTTTGGTCTGCTGGTAGTGGTCGAGCATCATTTTGTGGGTTTCACGGCCGACGCCGGACTTTTTGTAGCCACCGAACGCGGCGTGAGCCGGGTACAGGTGGTAGCAGTTGGTCCACACGCGACCTGCCTTGATGCCGCGGCCCATGCGGTAGGCGCGGTTGATGTCACGGGTCCAGACGCCAGCGCCAAGGCCGAACTCGGTGTCGTTGGCGATGGCCAGCGCTTCGGCTTCGTCCTTGAAGGTGGTGACGCTGACCACCGGGCCAAAGATCTCTTCCTGGAATACGCGCATCTGGTTGGTGCCCTTGAGCAGGGTCGGCTGGATGTAGTAACCGGTCGACAGGCTGCCTTCGAGCTTTTCTACCTTGCCGCCGGTGAGCAGCTCGGCACCTTCCTTCTCGGCGATTTCCAGGTACGAGAGGATCTTGTCGAACTGTTGCTCGGAGGCCTGGGCGCCGACCATGGTGTCGGTGTCCAGTGGGTCGCCACGCTTGATCTGTTTGATCTTCTTCATCACCTCCTGCATGAACGCCGGGTAGATCGACTCTTGCACCAGCGCCCGCGACGGGCAGGTGCACACTTCGCCCTGGTTGAAGAAGGCCAGTACCAGGCCCTCGGCGGCTTTCTCGATGAAGGCCGGTTCGGCCTGCATGATGTCTTCGAAGAAGATGTTCGGCGATTTGCCGCCCAGTTCCACGGTCGACGGGATGATGTTCTCGGCGGCACATTTCATGATGTGCGAGCCCACCGGGGTGGAGCCGGTGAAGGCGATCTTGGCGATGCGCTTGCTGGTGGCCAGGGCTTCGCCGGCTTCGCGGCCATAGCCTTGCACCACGTTGAGTACGCCCGGTGGCAGCAGGTCGCCGATCAGTTCCATCAGCACGGTGATGCCCAGCGGGGTCTGTTCAGCCGGCTTGAGTACCACGCAGTTGCCGGCAGCCAGGGCGGGCGCCAGTTTCCACGCGGCCATCAGGATCGGGAAGTTCCATGGAATGATCTGGCCGACCACGCCCAGTGGTTCGTGCAGGTGGTAGGCCACGGTGTTGCCGTCGATTTCTGCCGCGCCGCCTTCCTGGGCGCGTATGCAGCCAGCGAAGTAGCGGAAGTGGTCAGCGGCGAGCGGGATGTCGGCGTTCAGGGTTTCGCGAACGGCTTTGCCGTTGTCCCAGGTTTCAGTGATGGCCAGTAGCTCGAGGTTCTGTTCGATGCGGTCGGCGATTTTCAGCAGGACTAGCGAGCGCGCTTGTGCCGAGGTCGAACCCCAGGCATCAGCAGCGGCATGGGCAGCGTCCAGGGCCTTCTCGATGTCTTCGGCGGTGGAACGCGGGAATTCGGCAATCAGTTGGCCGTTCACTGGCGAGGTGTTTTCGAAATACTGCCCTTTGACCGGAGCTACGAACTCGCCACCGATGTAGTTCCCATAACGGCTCTTGAAGGAAACTTTGGCGCCTTCGGTACCGGGATGTGCGTAACGCATGGTGTGTCTCCTGGCTATTGTGTTTGTTGGGGAGGTTATAAACAGCATAGAGCAAGGCTCGGGCCAGTGTTGTCGGGGCTAGCAAAATCAAGGGGTTGCGAGGTTCTGCCAAGGGGCGCAAGTGGCGTGTGTGGCAGCGTCGGTACAGCCAGGGTGACACTTTGTACCGTTAATGGCACAGGCTGTGACTCAGCGGTCAAGCCAGCATTGCAATGCGCCGGTGGGTGGAGGATGCTGGGGCCACCTCGTCTGCGGAGAACAATAAAAAGTGCAGAACAATCACCTCAGCCGGCACGCCCGGCAAGTGCTCACGGTGACTCAGGGCAAGGCACAAATGCAGGGGCCGGGCAGCGATCCGTCGATTGCCCGTTCATGGCTGCGCTGCGTTGAGGATTACCACCTGGACCCGGCCCAGAGCATGGCACCGACCGTGCTTGAGCACGGCCGCGTGCTCGAGAGTCGTGAGCGCCTGCAACAGGTGCTGCAGATTGCCGGCAATGAGATGAACAGCCTGCACCAGCAGTTGTCCGGCGCAGGGCATGCGGTGTTGCTGACCGACGCCCGTGGGGTGATCCTCAATTGCGTGACCGCACCCACCGAACGGCGGGTCTTCGAACGTGCCGGGTTGTGGCTGGGCGCCGACTGGAGCGAGGCCCGCGAGGGCACCAACGGCATCGGTACGTGCCTGGTCGAGCGGCAGGCGCTGACCATTCACCAGGACGAACATTTCCGTGGCCGCCACACTGGCCTGACCTGTTCGGCCAGCCCGGTGTTCGATCCGCACGGTGAGCTGCTGGCGGTGCTCGATGTCTCGTCGGCGCGCCCGGATGTGTCGCGCCAGAGCCAGTTCCATACCATGGCCTTGGTGAATCTCTCGTCGAAGATGATCGAGAGCTGTTATTTCCTGCGCTATTTCGACAACCAGTGGCTGCTGCGCTTTCATCTGCAGGCCGAATCGCTCGGTCTGTTCAGTGAAGGCTTGCTGGCCTTTGATGGCGACGGGCGGATCTGCGCGGTCAATCAGAGCGCGTTGAACCTGCTTGGCACCATTCGTGGCGGGGCGCTGGGCAAGCCGGTAGAGATGTTCTTCGATTGTGCCCTGGACGAGCTGTTCAGCCGTGCCACGGCGCAGGCCAGCACCAGCTGGCCGCTGCGCACCCGCGATGGTCGCCTGTTGTTTGCCAGCCTGCGCGGCCAGGCTCGTGCGCCGGTTCAACCTTCTTTGCCGATACCGGTTCCCGCCACCAAAGCAGAAAAGGCCGGGTCGATCTGTTTGCTGGATCCGTTGCTGCAGAATGATTTTCGTCGCGCCGTGCGCGTGTTCGAGCGCGACGTTCCGCTGTTGATCAACGGTGAAACCGGTAGCGGCAAGGAGGCCTTCGCCAAGGCCGTGCACCAGGCCAGCCAGCGCCGGGAGCGGGCGTTTGTTGCCCTGAACTGCGCCTCGATTCCGGAAAGTCTGATCGAGAGCGAGCTGTTCGGCTATCGCGGTGGCAGTTTCACTGGCGCGCGCAAAGAGGGCATGCGCGGCAAGCTGCAGCAAGCCGACGGCGGCACGTTGTTACTGGATGAAATCGGCGACATGCCGCTGGCCCTGCAAACCCGTCTGCTGCGGGTGTTGGAGGACCGCATGGTGGTGCCGATCGGCGGCGAGCCGCAGGCCGTTAACGTGCGCATCATCAGTGCCACCCACCGCAACTTGCTGGAGCGGGTTGAGGATGGCAGTTTCCGCGAAGACCTCTATTACCGGCTCAATGGCCTGGAGATCGAATTGCCGGCGTTGCGCGAGCGCAGTGACAAGTCGCAGTTGCTGGATTTCATTCTGGCCGAAGAGGCGGGTGGGCAGTCAGTCACGTTTGAGCCCTCGGCGCGTCAGGCCTTGCTCGACTTTGCCTGGCCAGGGAACGTGCGGCAGTTGCGTAATGTGTTGCGCACACTGGTTGCGCTGTGTGATGACGGCTGTATCCGCCTTGCCGACCTGCCGGTGGGGGGGGGGGGGGGGGGGGGGGGGAGGGGGGGGGGGGGGGGGGGAGGGGGAGGAGGAGGGGGGGA
>NZ_JBMOWO010000100.1:0-56403 GCF_049310525.1 Pseudomonas sp. GZD-222 | reverse complement strand
GTGGGAGCGGGCTTGCCCCGCGATGCGGTGTTTCAGACAGACCGCAATCGCGGGGCAAGCCCGCTCCCACCGGTGGCCCCATTGATGGATGCGGAGCGCAGTGCTTTGCTGGCCGCCCTTGAAGAACAGCGCTGGCACATGACCCATGTCGCCGCGCAGTTGGGGGTTAGCCGCAACACCTTGTATCGAAAACTTCGCAAACATGGCATCGCCCGTAGCCTTTGAGCGCAACACAGGGTGCGAATTCCTACGCGCTAGGCTACCCTGCCTCGACGTTTTGCGAGGTCGATAATGCACATTCACATTCTTGGTATCTGCGGCACTTTCATGGGTTCTCTGGCGGTGCTGGCCAAAGAACTCGGGCACCGGGTCACGGGCTCCGACGCCAATGTCTATCCGCCCATGAGCACTCAGCTTGAAGCCCAGGGCATCGAGCTGACCCAGGGTTATGACGCCGCCCAGCTGGATCCGGCGCCGGATCTGGTGGTGATCGGCAACGCCTTGTCGCGGGGTAACCCTGCGGTCGAGTACGTGCTCAACAAGGGCCTGCCTTATGTATCGGGCCCGCAGTGGCTGGCCGATCACGTTCTGCAAGGGCGCTGGGTATTGGCCGTCGCCGGCACCCACGGCAAAACCACCAGCAGCAGCATGCTGGCCTGGGTGCTGGAGCATGCCGGCATGAGCCCGGGCTTCCTGATCGGTGGTGTGCCGCAGAACTTTGCGGTGTCGGCCCGTCTGGGCGGCACGCCGTTCTTCGTGGTCGAAGCCGATGAATACGACAGCGCCTTCTTCGACAAGCGTTCGAAGTTCGTGCACTACCGTCCGCGCACTGCGATCCTCAATAACCTTGAGTTTGATCATGCGGACATTTTTCCTGATCTGGCAGCCATCGAGCGGCAGTTCCACCACTTGGTGCGGACAATTCCGAGCGAAGGCCTGGTGATTCATCCGACTACCGAGCCGGCCCTTGAACGCGTGATCAAGATGGGCTGCTGGACGCCGGTGCAAACCACAGGCGAAGGCGGGCAGTGGCAGGTCAAGCTGCTCAGCGCCGACGGTTCACATTTCGAAGTCAGCTTCGAAGGCGAACCTCAGGGCGTGGTCGAATGGGAGCTGACCGGTCAGCATAACGTCGCCAACGCCTTGGCTACCTTGGCCGCCGCTCGCCATGTTGGCGTGGTACCTGCCATGGGTATTGCCGCGCTGAGCGCATTCAAAAGCGTCAAACGGCGTATGGAGAAAGTCGCGGAAGTGCAGGGCGTGACCATCTATGACGACTTCGCGCATCACCCGACCGCTATTGCCACGACCCTTGACGGCCTGCGCAAGCGCATCGGCGATGCGCCACTGATTGCTGTGATCGAGCCGCGTTCCAACTCGATGAAGCTGGGTGCTCACCGTGATGGCCTGCCAGAAAGCGTCAACGACGCCGATCAGGTGATCTGGTACGCACCGCCTAACCTCGGCTGGGACCTGGCGGCCACCGCTGCCGAATGCAAGGTACCGGCCGTGGTCGCCGACAGCCTTGAAGCGATTATTGAGCGGGTGAAAAGCCAGGCCAAGCCCGGCACCCAGGTGGTGATCATGAGCAACGGCGGCTTTGGCGGGCTGCACGGCAAGCTGGCCGAGGCGCTGAAATGAGCGGGCCGGAGCGCATCACCCTGGCGATGACCGGGGCGTCGGGGGCGCAGTATGGTCTGCGCCTGCTCGATTGCCTGGTACGCGAGGACCGCGAGGTGCATTTTCTGATCTCCAAGGCGGCGCAATTGGTGATGTCGACCGAGACCGATGTGGTGCTTCCGGCCAAGCCTCAGGCGATGCAGGCGTTTTTGACCGAGTACACCGGCGCTGCCGCCGGGCAGATTCGTGTGTATGGCAAGGAAGACTGGATGTCGCCGGTAGCCTCTGGCTCCGGCGCGCCGGCGGCAATGGTGGTGGTGCCGTGTTCCACCGGTACGCTCTCGGCGATTGCCACCGGTGCCTGCAACAACCTGATCGAGCGCGCTGCCGATGTCACCCTCAAAGAGCGCCGGCAATTGATCCTGGTGCCGCGTGAAGCGCCATTTTCGAGCATTCACCTCGAGAACATGCTCAAGCTGTCGAACATGGGCGCGGTGATCCTGCCGGCGGCACCTGGGTTCTATCATCAGCCGCAGACCATTGATGATCTGATCGATTTCGTCGTGGCGCGGATTCTCAATCAGTTGGATATCCCCCAGGACATGCTGCCACGTTGGGGCGAGCATCACTTCGGCGCAGATGAATGAAGCGACTGCTTGGCGTAGTCCTGCTGGTGTTGCTGGTTAGCGGCTGCGCCACCGTGCGCACGCTGGATGCGGCCAAGCCGGGGGCGCCGCTGGTGTATAGCGGGACGCGTCTGGATTTGTATGCCTTGCAGGGTGGTTGTTGCGCCATGGACCGTTTCGGTGTCGAGGCGCCGCACTACCCGGGGCTGGATCTACCGGGGAGTGCCTTGCTGGATACCTTGTTGTTGCCCTTGTCGGTGTTGACCGCTTTGGGCGTGGGGTTCCAGGCTACTGGTGGGTTGTAACGGGTGAATTTATCGCGGGGCAAGCCCGCTCCCACAGTTGTCCCTGTGGGAGCGGCGGTGCGGCGACCCGACTTGCCCCGCGATTATTTCCCAAGCTTGCGCAGTTCGTCGGACTCGACAATACGAACCCCGTCCTGCTCTTCCAGCGCCAGACGCCACAGCGCCCGCGCCAGCTGGCATGCTTCAATCCCGCGGTATTTGCCAGGAATCAGCTTCGACAAAGGTCCGGCCAGGCGTTCGGCCAGGCGTGGCTCCGCCCGATCACCCAATAGCAGGGAGGGCCGGACAATAGTCAGTTGCGGCCAATCCTGGGCCTTCAGCGCGTATTCCATCTCACCCTTGACCCGGTTGTAGAAAATCGGCGATCTGCGGTCGGCGCCCAGCGCGCTGACCACCAGCAGATGGCGTGCGCCCATTTCCCGCGCACGCTTGCCGAACGCCACGACCATATCCAGGTCGACGGCGCGAAAGGCAGGTTCGGAGCCGGCCTGTTTGATGGTGGTGCCCAGGCAGCAGAAAGCGATATCGACACGACCCGCCAGTTGCGGCAGGAACACTGCCGGGTCGTCAGCGATCGGGTTTTCCAGATGTGGGTGTTTAGCCAAGGGGCGGCGGGTGGGGGCCAATACTCGGCTGACGGTCGGCTCGCTGAGCAGCCGATCGAGTAGATGTTCACCGGTGAGACCGGTGGCTCCGGCAAGCAGGATGTGCTGAGGCGTCAAGTACATGATGTCTCTCCCTTGTTACACTCAGCTTAGTGGTTGCCAGCATTTTTTGCATGCACTGTCGAGTTGCTCGCATTGCTCTGCAACGCTTTGCGTGCCTGTTGTTGGCGCAGTCGCTGCCAGTGTGCCAAGACCTCGCTGGGCGCCCAGATCTGCGGCTCGGAGGGATCAAAACCTTCCGCCGCCTCTCGCTCGGCAACACTGGCTTTGGCCAGCTCAAACGCCTGACGCAGATCGTCGGTCTGGTTCAGGGCCTGGGCGAACAGCGCGTCGCCGAAATAGGTGAAGTCGGCCTCTTCAGAACAGCCAAACGATACGCGGTCGGCGCGCGCGGCGGTCATGATCAGCGTTTTGTTGTCCTTGAGCGCGTCGATGTATCCCCCCGAGTAACAGGCCGAGATGACAATGACCTTGTCGCGGTCTTTCAATGGCGCCAGGGAATTGGCAAGGGCATCGGCGGGCAGGTCGGCCAGTTGCATGCGCGGCACGTCGAGCACCAGTTCGTGTTCAGCACTGCCATGACTGGTCAGGTAGATGAATACCAGGTCTTCGGGACCGCTGCGTTCGGCCAACCTGCGTGCGGCTCTGGCGAGGTTTTCGCGGGTCGCCAGCGGGCGGTCATCCAGGTGGTCGCGATGGTTGACCAGATTGACCTGGCCCACGGCTCCAAAGCGGCTCTTGAGCAGGTTGCTGACATAGTCGGCCTCACGCAGAAACACGCTTTGCTTGCCGTCGCCGGCCAGGGCCAGGCTGTACAGTTCGATATCTGGTGTCGATGCCGGCACCTTGGCCAGCGCCTGCTCCAGCAGGTGTCCTTGATTGAGCAAGGCCAGTTCCAACGGGTCGGGTAGCAGGCGGCCCTGTTCGTCGCGTACGCGCTGGCCGTTGACCCAGTAGCCGCTCTGGCTGCTGCCATCGCTCAAGGTCAAGCGGCCTTGGCCGTGATAGGTATCGTTGTCGAAGCCGCCGACGTAGAGGCTGCCGTCAGCCAACTGCAGGCGGCCCTTGCCGGAGAAGCGCCAGTCGTGGAAGTTGCCCTGGTAGTGGCTGCCGTCGGCGCCGATCAGTTCACCTTTGCCATTGAGCGTGCCGTCCTTGAACTGGCCGATCCACACATCGCCGTCGGTGCTTTCATAACGGCCACGGCCTTCGAGGCGGTTGTCGCGAAAGGCACCGATGTACTGGTCGCCTTCGGCACTGTTGAAGGTGCCGCTGCCTTCCAGCTGGCCGTTGACGAAGCGACCGCTGAACTGGTTGCCGCTGGCGTCGCTGCGAATGCCTTCGCCATTGGGTTTGCCACGGGCGAACAGGCCTTGGTACTGACTGCCGTCGGCAAGCTCCAGGTGTCCTGCGCCACTGTATTGGTCATCTTTGAACTGGCCGCGGTACAGCAGGCCGCTTTCTTTCAGGGTGCCCTCGCCATCGCGGCGGCCCAGTTTGAAGCTTCCGGTATAGCTGCTGCCCGGCGTCTTCAGGGTGCCTTGACCGTGGAACAGTCCCTGCTGGAACTGACCACGGTAGACCTCGCCGTTGCTGCCATGCCATTCACCTTGGCCGTGCCATTGGCCACCCTGGAAGTTGCCGGCATACCAGCTGCCGTTGGGGTAGTCGATGCGGCCTTCGCCTTGCAGCAGGCCATCGACCACCTGGCCCCGATAGCGACCGCCGTCGGGCAGGCGAGCGTCGGGTGGCGACAGGGGTTCGCCATCACCACAGGCGGTGAGCAGCAGGGTCAGGGCAAGCGGAACGAGTGGGCGCATGACGGGGTCCGGGCGGTTGAGGCCCCGAGTATGCCGCACAATGCACTGGCTGAAACAGCCGCAGCGGCTGTTTCAGTCGTGGGCTGTTTCAGACGAAGCAGAGTGTCAGCGGCTCGGCAATGTAGGCGGGCTTTTCCTGGCCTTCGATTTCCAGGGTGGCGGTGAATTTGAGCAGCCATTGGCCGGGCTTTTTCTCGAAGGCTTCGCTCAGGTCGACTTTGAGGCGGACTTTGCTGTCGACTTTTACCGGCTGGATGAAACGCACACTGTCCAGGCCATAGTTGACGACCATCTTCAGGCCTTCAGGCAGGACCAGGATGTCTTCCATCAGCTTGGGGATCAGTGACAGGGTCAGAAAGCCATGAGCGATGGTGCTGCCAAATGGCGTTTTCGCCGCCTTCACTGGGTCGACATGGATGAACTGAAAGTCGCCTGTGGCTTCGGCAAACAGGTTGATGCGTGCTTGATCGATGGTCAGCCATTCGGAACGTCCCAGTTCCTTTCCAACGTACTGCGAAAGCTCGGCAACAGGTACAAAGGGCATTGTGACTCTCCAGGTGATTTTTGGTTTTCTTATGATTTCGGCAGATTCGAAAGACTAAGATCAGCACGCCTGCACAAAGCGGTCAAGTCGCCATCTTTTCGGCGAATATCAGGTTATAGGCAAGTCGTTAGCGTGCTTATAATGGCCGCCAGGCCTGAAGGAGATAGTTATGCTGTTGCGTGGTTTGACCTGGCTGGTGTTGTTTCAATTGCTTGGGACGGCGATCAATCATCTGTTTGTGCCCATCTTGCCCGGGCCGATCATCGGTCTGTTGCTGCTGCTGGTGTTCCTCATGGTGCGCGGCGAAGTCGGCGCGCCGTTGAGCGAGGCGGCCAATAGCCTGTTGCGCTACCTGCCCTTGCTGCTGGTGCCGCCGGCGGTGGGCGTGATGGTCTATGCCGCGGATATCGCCGCGGACTTCTGGGCCATTGTCGGTGCCCTGGTGATCTCGGCGTTGATCACCCTGGCCTTTGTCGGGGTCTTGATGCAAAAGCTCATCGCCCGTCAGATCAAGCGCGAGGAGCAGCCATGAGTCTGGACTGGAGTGGCGCGCTGGACGCGGTCATTCATCACCCGCTGTTCGGTATCGGCATTACCCTGGGGGCGTACCAGCTGGTGCTGGCGGCCTATGAGAAAACCCGCTGGATTTTCCTCCAGCCGGTGCTGGTGTCGATGCTCGTGGTCATTGGCGTACTGCTCGCTTGTGGCCTGACTTACAGCGAGTACCGTAAAAGTACCGAGATCATGAGCATCCTCCTGGGGCCGGCAACCGTGGCGCTGGCGGTGCCGCTTTATCTCAATCTGCGGCGCATTCGCCAGCTGTTCTGGCCGACCTTTACTACGCTGGTAATCGGAGGGGTCGTGGCGACGGGCGCTTGTCTGTTGCTGGGCTGGTGGTTTGGCGCCGAGCATATGATCCTGATGACCATGGCGCCCAAGTCGGTGACTTCGCCGATTGCCATGCTGGTGGCTGAACAGATCGGCGGCGTGGCGGCCCTGGCGGCAGTCTTCGTGCTGATCACTGGAGTGATTGGGGCGATCTTCGGCCCGGGGCTATTGTCCCGTTGTGGCGTACACAGCCCGGAAGCGCGCGGCATGGCCCTGGGCGTAACCGCTCACGCCGTAGGTACGTCGGTGGCCCTGCAGGAAAGTGATGAATGCGGGGCCTTCGCGGCCCTGGCGATGAGCCTGATGGGGGTCGCCACGGCGGTGTTCCTGCCGCTGGCGGTCAGCCTGGTTGCTTGAGGAGTTGCAATGACGTTACCCCTGTTCCCGCTCAATACCGTGTTGTTCCCAGGCTGCTTCCTCGATTTGCAGATATTCGAGGCGCGCTATCTGGACATGATCGGCCGGATCATGAAGCAGGGCGGCGGCTTCGGTGTGGTGTGCATTCTTGAAGGCCAGCAAGTTGGCAGCGCGCCAACCGGGTTTGCGCAAATCGGTTGCGAAGCCGTGATTCGTGACTTTCAGCAGCAGGACAACGGGCTGCTCGGTATTCGGGTCGAGGGTACCCGGCGTTTTCGCGTCGGTCCTTTTGAAGTGCAAAAGGACCAGTTGCTCGTGGCTGATGTGTCCTGGCTGGCTGAGCAGGAGGATGTGCCGCTGGAGGATGACCACCACGACTTGCTGGCGCTGCTGCAAGCCCTGGGCGAGCATCCGATGGTTGAAGCTTTGGGCATGCCGGTGATAGTCAGTGGCCAACAGGGGTTGGCCAATCAGTTGGCCTACTTGTTGCCTTTTGTCGAGGAGGACAAGCTCGACCTGCTGGCCATCGATTCACCCAAACAACGCCTGGATGCAATCCAGGCGCTGCTCGATCGGTTGCAGGGCGAGCTGTTCGCCTAACGCCTCAGTACTGGTAGCGCAGCAGTGCGTGGGGCAGCGAATGCAGGCTGAAGAAGGTTAGCAAGGCCACGCAGGCCGGCAGAATCAACCACCAGACCTTCAACGGCAGGGCGGTCAGTGGTTCGCGGCGCTGGATCACGGTCAGGCTGGTGGCACAGATACAGCAGGCGAGCATGGCACCAGCCAGGATGTCGGTTGGCCAATGGGCACCCAGGTAGACCCGCGATAGCGCAATCGCCAGTGCCGGCAAACAGCCCAGCAAGATCCAGGTCAGGCGCATGCGCGCCGGCTGGCCACGACCAGCCAGTACCGCCAGCACCAGGAAAAACGCGAAGGCTGCCGAGCTATGCCCGCTGGGCATGCTGTAGGTGGTCAAGGGGTCGGTGAGGACTTCCGGGCGGGCGCGGGCGAACAGCCATTTCAGGCTGCCATTGGCCAGGGCGGTACCGATCAGTGTGGCGCCGGCAAAGATCGCCGGGCGCCATTGACGTGCCAGCAGCAACAGGCCGGTCAGCAAGCCGCCGAGGAAGAGCTGGGTACGAAAATCACCCATGCGCGTGATCAGTACCACGGTGCCATCGATGACATTGCTGCGATGTTCCTGGATCAGCGTCATCAAGCCCTGGTCGAACTCATGCAGATACGGCCAGCCGAGAAATAGCGCGGCCAACGCCACCAGACTGAGCAGGGCGATTATCCGGGTGCCGCCACGCAGGCTGCGCAAGCTGCAGTTGATGCTGACACCGAGCAGCAGTGCCAGGCCTGCGGAAATCAGCCCGGCATCCAGCCAGAAACCTTCGGGAAGCGGCAAACGCATCGCCGCACCCGTAGCCCAGCCGGGCAGCAGGTAGGCGACCGACCAGCCGGCACCGGCCAGCAGACTGACGGCGATAAAGCGTGGCAGGGGCATGTCGAACATGCCCGCGACCATCGGCAACATAGGCCGCAGCGGGCCGATGAAGCGACCGACCAGCAGGCTGGCGATGCCGTAGCGCTGGAAATAGGTCTCGGCGCCGCCGATCCATTCCGGATGGTGACGTAACAGCGGCAAACGACGGATGTTCTGATGAAACTTGCGCCCCAGGGTGTAGGAGATGGCGTCACCCAGCAGGCCGCCGAGGAACCCTAGCAGCAGGGTTTCGCCGAGTGACAGGGCGCCGCTGCCGGCCAGCACGGCCACGCCGAACAGCAGCACGGTACCCGGCACGATGATCCCGGCGATGGCCAGGCACTCCACGCAGGCCACCAGAAAAATCGCCAAGCCAAGCCATTGCGGGTTGGCGCCTAGCCAACCGGTAAGGCTGTCGAGCCATTGGCCCATCGTGTCAGTTTCCTTGTGTCAGTAAAAAGTAGTCCCGGCCTTCGACTTGACCCCGGCGCAGCGGGTTCCGTGTGCAGTGGCGGGCAAAGTCGGCGTCGACGAAACGAAACGGCAGATGTTCGTCGCGGCCAGTGGGAATGCCTAGGCGCGAGGTCTGGATAATGTGTTTCACATTAATACCGCAATCCTCGACGAACAGCTGTTCAGGGTCGAAGCGTTTGCCATCCCAGTGCGGCACCTTCAGGCCCAATGCCTTGCAGAGTAGCGTCTGCCCGGCACACAGACGCTCGATTGGGCGGGGTTGGCCGCTGGCGTCGGGGTTGTTCAGTTGCATCTGTGCCAGGCCGTTGTCGTCGCAGATGGCGTCGACAAAGGGATAGGCCGACTTGATCAGCACGGCATTCCCCGGGCCATGGGCGCTGAAGTTCAGCGAGTCGCCGCCACGGGCGTAATACATGTAGATGTGCCCGCCATCGAGGAACAGCGCCTTGCGCTTTTCCGTGTAGCCCAGCGACGCATGACTGCCCTTATCGCTCAGGTAATAGGCCTCGGTCTCGATGATCCGCGCCGACAGCCAGTAGGAGCCGTGGCGGTGACGGATGACCTTGCCCAGCAAGGCTTTGGCCAGCGCCTGGGCGTCGCGGTCGAAGAAACTGTCGGGCAAGGCCTGGGACGGGCAGGGGGCTGAGTCGGGCATGCGGGTGGTTTCGCGGTGGTCAGGGCGGCGATGATAGCAATTTCTGTCTTAATCTAGGCTGAACAGGGGCCGCTTTGCCGCCTATCGCTGACTGTTTTCGACCATCCGCCTGTCACCGCTGGGCGTGGGGCGGTGTGCCAGTTATAATCAGCCGATTTTCCCCTTCGCCAAGACCACTGAGCCCATGACTGAGTCCGTTCTTGACTACATGACCCGCCTGGGTCGCGCTGCCCGCGAGGCTTCCCGCGTGATTGGCCGTGCCAGCACCGCGCAGAAGAACCGCGCCTTGCAAGCCGCCGCCAATGCCCTGGACGCTGCCCGCGACGAATTGTCCGCCGCCAACGAGCTGGACCTGGCCGCCGGTCGCGCCAATGGTCTGGAAGCGGCCATGCTTGAGCGCCTGGCGCTGACCCCGGCCCGCATCGACGGCATGATTGTCGGATTGCGCCAGGTGGCCAGCCTGCCAGACCCGGTCGGTGCCATTCGTGACATGAGCTACCGGCCATCGGGTATTCAGGTCGGCAAGATGCGCGTACCGCTCGGGGTGATCGGGATCATCTACGAATCGCGGCCGAACGTGACCATCGATGCCGCCAGCCTGTGCCTGAAGTCGGGTAACGCCACCATTCTGCGCGGCGGCTCCGAAGCCATTCATTCCAACCGGGCGATTGCCGCATGCATTCAGCGTGGTCTGGCCGAAGCCGGCCTGCCGGCTGCGGTGGTGCAGGTGGTTGAGACCACCGACCGTGAGGCAGTGGGTGCGCTGATCAGCATGCCCAAGTACGTCGATGTGATCGTGCCGCGTGGCGGCAAGGGCCTGATCGAGCGGGTCAGCCGTGATGCGCGGGTGCCGGTGATCAAGCATCTGGACGGCATCTGTCACGTCTATGTGGCCGAGCACGCCGAGCTGGACAAGGCCCGACGCATCGCGTTCAACGCCAAGACCTACCGTTATGGCATCTGCGGGGCAATGGAAACCCTGTTGGTCGACCAGTCGGTTGCAGCAGATTTCCTGCCGGCAATGGCCCGTCAATTTCGAGAAAAAGGCGTCGAACTGCGCGGCTGTGAGCGTACTCGGCAGATTATCGAGGCGGTACCGGCTACTGAAGAAGACTGGAACACCGAATATCTCGCTGCGATCCTCTCGATCCGCGTAGTCGACGGCCTGGAGCAGGCGATTGAGCACATCAATCACTATGGCTCGCACCACACTGATTCCATCGTCACCGAACACCAGGGTCAGGCGCGGCAGTTCACTGCCGAAGTGGATTCGTCCTCGGTTATGATCAATACCCCGACCTGCTTTGCCGACGGATTCGAATACGGTCTGGGCGCAGAAATCGGTATTTCCACCGATAAGCTGCACGCTCGCGGCCCGGTCGGCCTTGAAGGCCTGACCTGTGAAAAATACGTGGTGATCGGCGACGGTCAGCTGCGTGGACAGGAGTCGCTCTGACTTGGCCGAGCGCAAACCGCTCGCTGCAGTCATGACGATGTCGCCCGCCCGGCGCATTGGCGTGCTCGGCGGGACATTCGACCCGGTTCACATCGGTCATCTGCGCAGTGCGCTTGAGGTGGCCGAAGGGCTGGCGCTGGACGAGCTGCGGCTGATGCCCAATGCTCGCCCGCCGCACCGCAACACGCCGCAGGTATCGGCCCAGGACCGTCTGGCGATGGTCCGTTGCGCGGTCGAAGGTGTGCCGACATTGTCGGTGGATGCGCGAGAACTGGCGCGCGACACGCCCTCGTATACCATTGAGACACTTGAACTGATGCGCGCCGAACTGGCCGCTTCGGACCAACTGTTTCTGCTGCTGGGTTGGGACGCATTCTGCGGTCTGCCCAGCTGGCATCGGTGGGAAGAATTGCTGCAACACTGTCACATCCTGGTGCTGCAACGCCCGGATGCCGACGTCGAGCCACCGGATGCCCTGCGCAACCTGTTGGCCGCACGCTCAGTCAGTGATCCGCAGGCCCTGGTCGGGCCGGCGGGACATATTGCATTCGTCTGGCAGACGCCGCTTGCGGTGTCAGCCACGCAGATCCGACAGCTGCTGGCCAGCGGCAAGTCGGTGCGGTTTCTGGTGCCGGACGCAGTACTGGCCTACATCGATGCGCACAACCTGTACCGTGCGCCGAACTGAGCGCGCTATCAGCGCCTCATACCTAAGAGTTGAATGAGTTTTATATGAGCAAGCAAGAAATGATTAAAGGCGAAGAGCTGGTCAAGGTAGCCGTTGCTGCCCTGGAAGACGTCAAGGCCCAGGACGTTCTGGTCATCGACGTGCGCGACAAGCAGAGCATCACCGACTACATGATCATCGCCACCGGTACCTCGAACCGTCAGATCGGCGCGATGCTGGACAAGGTCCGTGAAATGGTCAAAGCCCAGGGCGTGCGCCCGTTGGGTGAAGAAGGCAAAGGCGACAGCGACTGGGTGCTGCTGGACCTGGACGACGTTATCGTGCACATGATGACCGCCGCCGCCCGTCAGTTCTACGACCTGGAACGTCTGTGGAAAGGTGCCGAGCAGAGCCGTGCAGCCGACGGCAAGCACCACAGCCCGGAAAACACCCACGAGTTCTTCACCAAGCTCAACAAAGACCAGGAATAAGGAAGCGTCGTGCGTCTGCGTTTGATCGCGGTCGGCTCGCGCATGCCCAAGTGGGTTGAGGATGGCTGGCATGAATATGCCAAGCGCCTGCCCTCGGAGCTGTCGCTTGAGCTGGTGGAAATACCGCTCAACACCCGGGGCAAGAATGCCGATGTCGCCCGCCTGATCCGTCAGGAGGGTGAGGCCATGCTCGCCAAGGTCCAGCCAGGGGAACGGATTGTCACCCTGGAGGTCCATGGCAAGCCCTGGAGCACTGAGCAACTGGCGGTCGAGCTGGACCGCTGGCGCCTGGACTCGCGTACCGTGAACTTCATGGTCGGCGGCCCGGAAGGGCTGGCGCCGGAAGTCTGCGCGCGGGCCGAGCAGCGCTGGTCGCTGTCGCCGCTGACCCTGCCGCACCCATTGGTAAGGATACTGATCGGCGAACAGCTGTACCGCGCCTGGACCGTGTTGTCCGGGCATCCTTACCATAAATGAACCTGTAAGCCTTTCAATGACGCAGCCGATTCGCCTCAAGGATCACGAGAAAGACGCCCGTATGGTGCGCAGTCGCGTCGTGGTCGGTGCCGTGGCGATCGTCCTGCTGATCTGCGTGCTGATCGCGCGCCTGTATTACTTGCAGGTGATCCAGTACGACTACCACTCGACCCTGTCGGAAAACAACCGGGTGCATGTGCAGCCGATTCCGCCGACCCGCGGGCTGATTTTCGACCGCAACGGGGTGATCATCGCCGACAACCGGCCAAGCTTCAGCCTGAGCATGACCCGGGAGCGTTCCGGCGACTGGCAGCAGGTGCTTGATGTGATCGTCGAAGTGCTGGAACTGACCCCGGACGACCGTACCCTGTTCGAAAAGCGCATGCGCCAGGGGCGGCGGCCGTTTGAGCCGGTGCCGATCCTGTTCGAGCTGACGGAAGAGCAGATTGCCCGGATTGCGGTGAATCAGTTCCGCCTGCCCGGTGTTGAAGTGGTGGCCCAGTTGGTCCGCCATTATCCGCAGGGGGCGCATTTCGCGCACTCGGTGGGCTATGTCGGGCGAATCAACGAGAAAGAGCTCAAAAGCCTTGATCCGGTCAATTACAGCGGCACCCACCATATCGGCAAAACCGGTATCGAGCGCTTCTACGAGCCTGAGCTGCACGGCCAGGTCGGCTATGAAGAAGTCGAGACCAACGCCCGTGGCCGGGTATTGCGGGTGCTCAAGCGCACTGACCCGATCCCCGGCAAGGACATTGTCCTGAGCCTCGACATCAAGCTGCAGGAGGCCGCCGAAGCCGCACTGGGCGGGCGACGCGGCGCTATCGTCGCGCTCGATCCGAATACCGGCGAAGTGCTGGCAATGGTCAGCCAGCCGAGCTTCGACCCTAACCCATTCGTCACCGGTATCAGCTTCAAGGCCTACGCCGACCTGCGCGATTCGATCGACCGCCCGCTGTTCAACCGCGTGCTGCGTGGCCTGTACCCGCCGGGTTCGACCATCAAGCCGGCAGTGGCCATCGCCGGCCTCGACAGTGGCGTGGTCACGGCCAGCAGCCGGGTGTTCGACCCGGGCTACTACCAGTTGCCCAACTATGACCACAAATACCGCAACTGGAACCGCAGCGGCGACGGCTGGGTCGACCTGGACCTGGCGATCATGCGCTCCAACGACACCTACTTTTACGACCTGGCGCACAAGATGGGCATCGACCGTCTGTCCAGCTACATGAACAAGTTCGGTCTCGGGCAGAAGGTCTCCCTCGACATGTTCGAGGAGTCCGCCGGGCTGATGCCGACCCGCGAATGGAAGCGCGCCACCCGCCGCCAGGCCTGGTTCCCGGGTGAGACGCTGATCCTCGGTATCGGCCAGGGCTACATGCAGACCACACCACTGCAGATGGCCCAGGCCATCGCACTGATCGCCAGCAAGGGCAAGTGGAACCGTCCACATCTGGCCAAGACCATCGAAGGTCTGCCACCTGTGGATGACAACCCGATGGAAGACATCGTCCTGCGCGACAAGTCCGACTGGGCCAGGGTCACCCACGGCATGGAGCAGGTGATGCACAACGCCCGCGGTACCGCCCGCGCTGCCGCCGCCGGGGCCCAGTACCGGATTGCCGGCAAGAGCGGTACCGCCCAGGTGGTAGCGATCAAGCAAGGCGAGAAGTATGACCGCAACAAGGTTCAGGAACGCCACCGTGACCACGCCCTGTTCGTCGGCTTCGCCCCGGCAGAGAACCCGAAGATCGTGGTCTCGGTCATGATCGAAAACGGCGAGGCCGGTGGTCGCGTCGCAGCGCCAGTGATGCGTCAGGTGATGGACGCCTGGTTGCTCGACGAGAACGGCCGACTCAAATCCGAGTTCGCTCCCGCCACCGTTGTTCAGGAGTCGGCCCAGTGAAGAACAATTTCGATCGCATGCTCTCCAGTGAGGATGTGATGCGCCGCCGCGCCAGCTTCCTGCAGCGCATCCACATCGACGGCCCCTTGTTGATCCTGCTGCTGACCCTGGCGGCGGGCAGCCTGTTCGTCCTCTATTCGGCCAGCGGCAAAAACTGGGATCTGCTGCTCAAGCAGGCCAGCTCGTTCGGTATCGGCCTGGTCTCGATGTTTGTCATCGCTCAGCTGGAGCCGCGATTCATGGCGCGCTGGGTGCCGTTGGCCTACGTCTGCGGGGTGATCCTGCTGGTGGTGGTGGACGTCATGGGCCACAACGCCATGGGCGCCACACGTTGGATCAACATTCCCGGGGTGATTCGCTTCCAGCCCTCGGAGTTCATGAAAATCATCATGCCGGCCACCATCGCCTGGTACCTGGCCAAACGTTCGCTGCCGCCGCACCTCAAGCACGTGATGATCAGTCTGATCATGATTGGTGTGCCGTTCATCCTCATCGTCCGTCAGCCGGACCTGGGCACGGCGTTGCTGATCCTCGCCTCGGGCGCCTTCGTGCTGTTCATGGGTGGACTGCGCTGGCGCTGGATCCTCAGTGTGCTCGCGGCAGCAGTGCCGGTGGCCGTGGCCATGTGGTTCTTCGTCATGCACGACTACCAGAAGCAACGGGTACTGACCTTCCTCGACCCGGAAAGCGATCCGCTGGGCACCGGCTGGAACATCATTCAATCGAAGGCCGCCATCGGCTCCGGCGGTGTGTTCGGCAAGGGCTGGCTGCTGGGTACCCAGTCGCACCTGGACTTCCTTCCGGAAAGCCACACCGACTTCATCATTGCCGTGCTTGGTGAGGAGTTTGGTCTGGTTGGCATCTGCGCGCTGCTGCTGATCTACCTGTTGCTGATCGGCCGTGGCCTGGTGATTACCGCTCAGGCCCAGACCCTGTACGGCAAGCTGCTGGCGGGCAGCCTGACCATGACCTTTTTTGTCTATGTGTTCGTCAATATCGGCATGGTCAGCGGCCTGTTGCCTGTAGTGGGTGTGCCGCTGCCCTTTATCAGTTACGGCGGAACTTCGTTGGTGACGCTGCTGTCAGCGTTTGGCGTATTAATGTCGATCCATACGCATCGCAAATGGATTGCACAGGTTTGAATAAGGTGAAGAATTACATGCAAGCAATGCGTGGCTGGGTAGCTCGTTGTGCGCCCTGGGTCGGCCTGTTGGGGCTGCTCGGGAGTGGCCAGCAAGCGACGGCCGGGGATTATGACGGCTCGCCCCAGGTAGCTGAATTCGTCGCGCAAATGACCCGCGACTACGGCTTTGCCGATGAGCAATTGATGGACGTGTTTCGCGACGTCAAGCGCAAGCAGTCGATCCTCGACGCCATTTCCCGTCCGGCCGAGCGGGTAAAGCCCTGGAAGGACTATCGCCCGATGTTCCTCACTGACGCCCGGGTTGCCCGTGGCGTGGATTTCTGGCGTCAGCATGAAGCGACCCTGGCGCGCGCCGAGCAGGAATACGGCGTCCCGGCCCAGGTGATCGTGTCGATTATCGGTGTTGAAACCTTTTTTGGCCGCAATACCGGCAACTACCGGGTGATCGACGCGCTGTCCACGCTGGGCTTCGATTACCCGCCTCGGGCAGATTTCTTCCGCAAGGAGTTGCGTGAGTTCCTGCTGCTGACCCGCGAAGAGCAGGTCGACCCGCTGACCCTCAAGGGGTCCTACGCCGGTGCCATGGGCTTGCCGCAATTCATGCCCAGTAGCTTTCGTGCTTATGCGGTGGACTTCGACGGTGATGGCCACATCAATATCTGGAACAACCCGGATGATGCCATCGGCAGCGTTGCCAGCTACTTCAAGCGTCATGGCTGGGTCGCCGGCGAGCCGGTGGTCAGCCGTGCCACAGCCACGGGTGATCGTATCGATGAGGGCTTGACCCCCGGTATTGACGCGGTCAAGACGGTCGGGGAGTTGCGGGCATTGGGCTGGTCAAGTCATGATGCGCTGCGCGATGATCTGCCGGTCACCGCTTTCCGGCTTGAAGGCGACAACGGCCCCGAATACTGGCTGGGCCTGAAAAACTTCTACGCGATCACTCGCTACAACCGCAGCGTGATGTACGCGATGGCGGTACATCAGCTATCGGACCTGCTGGTTCAAGCACGGGGCGCCAAGTAATGCGCGTATTGTTTTCTGATACATCTCTGAAACTGATCGGCTGCGCAGCCATGGGCTTGATGCTGGCCAGCTGCTCGTCGAGCAAGCCCGCGCCGCAAAGCACCAATAATGTAGTGCGCGCCAAGCCAGGCCTGGACATCAACCGGGCACACAAGGACGGCGCACCGTGGTGGGACGTCGATGTCTCGAAGATCCCCGACGCCACGCCGACCGTGCATACCGGTAACTACAAGGCCAACCCTTATACGGTGCTGGGCAAGACCTACTTCCCGATTCAGGAATCGCGCAACTACCGCGCCGAAGGGACGGCGTCGTGGTACGGCACCAAGTTCCATGGGCAGAACACCGCCAACGGCGAGGTCTATGACCTCTACGGTATGAGCGCGGCACATAAAACCCTGCCGCTGCCGGCCTACGTCAAGGTTACCAAC
The DNA here is from genome assembly GCF_049310525.1 of Pseudomonas sp. GZD-222. Classification (NCBI taxonomy): domain Bacteria; kingdom Pseudomonadati; phylum Pseudomonadota; class Gammaproteobacteria; order Pseudomonadales; family Pseudomonadaceae; genus Pseudomonas; species Pseudomonas sp. GZD-222. The sequence continues at coordinate 39,362 of NZ_JBMOWO010000100.1, read as the reverse complement.
CTCGACAACCACCGCAGTGTGATCCTGCGCGTCAACGATCGCGGTCCGTTCTATTCGGACCGCATCATCGACCTGTCGTATGCCGCAGCGAAGAAGCTCGGTTATGCCGAAACCGGTACCGCGCGCGTGCGTGTCGAAGGCATTGATCCGAAGCAATGGTGGGCCCAACGTGGCCAGCCGGCGCCGATGGTCCTGGATCAGCCGCAGGTTGCCCAGACCCAGGCGTTTACGCCCAGCACCGGCGCCGTCGAGCAGTGGACGCCGCCACCGCAACAGCATGCCGCCGCGGTCGTACCGGTGCAGGTCGCCAGTAACCAGGCCAGCAATGGTCTTTACTTGCAGGTCGGCGCCTTTGCCAACCCGGATGCCGCCGAGCTGTTGCGTTCCAAGCTGAGCGGCATGGTCAGCGCACCGGTCTTTATCAGTTCGGTCGTACGTAACCAGCAGACCCTGCACCGGGTGCGCCTGGGGCCGATCAACAGCCAGGGCGAAGCCCAGCAGATGCAGGACAGTGTGCGCTTGGCCAATCTTGGCCAGCCGAAAGTTGTCACGGCAGACTGATCGGGGGGACTGGTCGGTTTGTCATGCAAGCGGGCGGAACAGCCATGTACAATGGCCGTTTTGCTCGCAAGGCCAAGTGCCTGAACACGTTTTGCCCATGAGGGGCATGAGCCCATTAGCCATTTCGAGAGACGGATGAACATCACCACCTTTGCCAAACGCCTTTGCCTGCTTGTACCGCTGATGATCGCCCCTGCCGCCTTCGCGGCGGAGCAGATGATGCCGTCGCCGCCGCAACTGGCAGCCAAGTCCTACGTGCTCATGGAAGCGTCCAGCGGTAATATCCTGGTCGAGAACAATGGTGACGAGCGTCTGCCACCGGCCAGCCTGACCAAGCTGATGACCGCCTACATCGCGACCCTGGACATCCGTCGCGGGCAGATCGGCGAGAACGACCCAGTGACCGTCAGCGAGAACGCTTGGCGCACCGGTGGTTCGCGCATGTTCATCAAGGTCGGCACCCAGGTCAGCGTCAGCGACCTGCTGCACGGCATCATCATCCAGTCGGGCAACGATGCCAGTGTCGCCCTGGCCGAGCACATCGCCGGCAGCGAAGACGCTTTCGCCGACATGATGAATAAGACTGCCGCTGACCTGGGCATGACCAACAGCCACTTCATGAACCCGACCGGCCTGCCGAACCCCGAGCATTACTCGTCGGCTCACGACATGGCCGTGCTGGCGCGCGCAATCATCCACGAAGACCCTGCGCACTATGCGATCTACTCGCAGAAAGAGTTCTTCTGGAACAACATCAAGCAGCCTAACCGTAACCTGCTGCTGTGGCGCGACAAGACTGTCGATGGCCTGAAAACCGGCCACACCGACGAAGCCGGCTACTGCATGGTGTCTTCGGCCGTGCGTGACGGTATGCGTCTGATTGCCGTGGTCTTCGGTACCAACAGCGAGCAGGCCCGTGCTGCCGAAACCCAGAAGCTGCTGACTTACGGTTTCCGCTTCTTCGAAACCCAGACCTTCTACCAGAAGGGCACCGAGCTGGCCCAGGCGCAAGTCTGGAAGGGCGCGACCAATCAGGTTAAAGCCGGTCTGGCCCAAGACCTGAGCATGACTTTGCCTAAAGGCCAATTGAAGAAACTGGCTGCAAGCATGACCATGAACCCGCAACTGACCGCGCCCATCGCCAAAGGTGACGTGATCGGTAAAGTGGAAGTCAAACTGGATGACAACGTTGTACACAGCGCTGATCTGATCGCGCTGGACGCTGTTGAGGAAGCTGGTTTCTTCGGCCGGGTGTGGGATAGCATTCGGCTATTCTTCTACGGGCTGTTCAACTGATATCGTGACCAGCCACGCCCCCGCCAACTCACGCGGGGGCGTTGTTGTTGCCACGGCTTACGAGGCCGTTACTGCCATGACCGAAGCTGACAAATCGCACAAAATCGAATTCCCCTGCGCCGACTACCCGATCAAGGTAATCGGTGACACCGTGGTCAATTTCAAGGATACGGTCATCGAGATCCTGAAAAAGTACGCCACGGTCGACATGAGTACCCTGGCCGAGCGCCAGAGCAAGGAAGGCAAGTACACCACCGTACAGTTGCACATCATCGCTACCGGTGAAGACCAGCTGCACGATATCAACAGCGCCCTGCGTGCCACCGGCATCGTAAAAATGGTGCTGTGATGCCGACAAGCCTCGGCTTTCGCGACCTGGGATTATTGCCTTACGAGCCGGTGCTCAAGGCCATGCAGCGGTTCACCGACCAGCGTGGCCCTGAAGCCAGTGACGAAGTCTGGTTGGTGGAGCACCCTGCGGTGTTTACCCAGGGCCAGGCGGGCAAGGCCGAGCACCTGCTGGTGCCCGGCGATATCCCGGTGGTGCAGACCGACCGAGGCGGCCAGGTGACCTATCACGGTCCCGGCCAGTTGGTGGCTTACCTGTTGCTGGATGTACGCCGGCTCGGGTTTGGTGTGCGCGATCTGGTCTCCCGGATCGAGCGCTGCCTGATCGAGTTGCTGGCCAGTTACGACGTCGAGGCAGCGGCCAAGGCCGATGCCCCGGGCGTTTATGTCGATGGGGCGAAGATCGCCTCCCTCGGCCTGCGGATTCGCAACGGCTGTTCTTTCCATGGCCTTGCCTTGAACGTGGACATGGACCTTGCGCCATTCCGCCGGATTAACCCCTGCGGGTATGCGGGGCTGGCCATGACCCAGCTGCGCGACCAGGCAGGCTCGATCGAACTCTCTGAGGTAAGGGCAAGGCTGCGCGGGCAGCTGGTCAAGCACCTCGACTATGCTGAGCAGACGACCCTTACGGGCGGAATATTCTGAATATGACTACTGTTGTGCAAGAACCAGTGCAAAGCGTGACACCGGCGCCACGGCCCAAGGTCGAGGCGGGTGTCAAACTGCGTGGCGCGGAAAAAGTCGCGCGTATCCCGGTAAAGATCATCCCCACCGACGAGTTGCCGAAGAAACCCGACTGGATCCGCGTGCGCATCCCGGTTTCGCCGGAAGTCGACCGTATCAAGCAACTGCTGCGCAAACACAAGCTGCATAGCGTGTGTGAAGAGGCTTCCTGCCCGAACCTGGGTGAGTGCTTCTCCGGTGGTACTGCAACCTTCATGATCATGGGTGACATCTGCACCCGTCGCTGCCCGTTCTGTGACGTCGGCCACGGTCGTCCGAAGCCTCTGGATGTCGACGAGCCGAAGAACCTCGCCGTCGCCATTGCCGACCTGCGTCTGAAGTACGTGGTGATCACCTCGGTAGACCGCGACGACCTGCGTGACGGTGGTGCCCAGCACTTTGCCGACTGCATCCGTGAAATCCGCGCGTTGTCGCCGGGCGTGCAGCTGGAAACCCTGGTGCCGGACTACCGTGGGCGGATGGACGTGGCCCTGGCGATTACCGCCGAGACCCCGCCGGATGTCTTCAACCACAACCTGGAAACCGTCCCGCGCCTGTACAAGGCCGCACGTCCGGGCTCCGACTACCAGTGGTCGCTGACCCTGCTGCAGAAGTTCAAAGAGCTGGTGCCGCACGTGCCGACCAAGTCCGGCCTGATGTTGGGTCTGGGCGAAACCGACGAAGAAGTGATCGAAGTGATGCATCGCATGCGCGAGCACAACATCGACATGCTGACTCTTGGCCAGTACCTGCAGCCATCGCGCAGCCACTTGCCGGTACAGCGCTTCGTGCATCCGGATGTGTTCGCCTGGTTCGCTGAAGAAGGCCTGAAAATGGGCTTCAAGAACGTCGCTTCCGGTCCGTTGGTGCGCTCTTCGTACCATGCTGACCAGCAGGCACATGAGGCCAAGATCAAGCTCTGATCGCGGCTGTGCCCGATGCCGATGCCTGCTTGCCAGCGGCATCGGCATTTTTGTTTCCGGTGCTATTTTCCGCCCGCCATTTGACCGTCAACGCTGCTAGGGTTGATGCTCAAGTCCAAACAAGGAGCCGTCTGGATGAATCTTCCTTTCGATCAGAAGCCAGCGCTGAAATCAGGTGGTTCAATGCTGCCAAAGGCGCTGCCAGAGAGTGGCCGTATCGCCATCATCGCACCCGCCGGACCGGCCCAGCTCGATACGCTCAAGGCGATCCAGTGGTTCGAAACGCGTGGTTATCAGTGCCGGATCTATCCAGGGGTAACCGAGGTTCAGGGATATCTGGCGGGTAGCGACGCGACGCGGCTGGCGGATCTGCATGCGGCGTTCGCTGCGCAGGATGTGGATGCCATTATCTGCTTGCGTGGTGGATACGGCAGTATCCGCCTGCTTGAGGGGCTCGATTATGACTTGTTGCGCAAGCATCCCAAGCCCTTTGTCGGCTATAGCGATATCACCGCGTTGCACTGTGCGATTGCCCGCCATGCCGGTTTCGTGACCTTTCATGGGGCAATGCTCAAGTCCGAGTTGCTGGCGCACAAGCAGGCGCCTTCTGTGTCTTCTTTGTTCGAGCTGCTCAGCGGGCGTTTGAAGTGTGGTGATACGTTGCAGCACCCACAGAGTCATCCTTTGAGCGCTATCGTCGCTGGCGCTGCCTCAGGGCGGTTGATGGGCGGTAATCTGGCAATGCTATGTGCAACCTTGTGTACACCGGCAGAACTCGATTGCCGGGATGGCATTCTGTTCATCGAGGATGTCAACGAGCCGCTGTACCGCATCGACCGGTTACTGACCCAGTTGCGTCTGGCCGGCAAGTTCGAAGGGCTGCGCGGGGTACTGGTCGGTGATTTTGCCGGCCTGACCGTGCAGGCACTGACGCCGATACTGCGGGAAGTGTTTGAACCGTTGCAGGTCCCCGTGCTGGCCGGTTGGCGCAGCGGTCATTGCGACCCCAACATCACCTTGCCAATGGGCGCGCAGGTGTACCTGGACGCTGATCGACGTTGCCTGCAATTGCAGCAAGCGCTGTTCGCAGAATAAAAAAACGCCCCTGAACAGGGGCGTTTTCATTTAGCGCTGGCGCAGATTTTCCAGCAGCTTATGGGTCGGATAGCCATCGGCCGGCCAGCCCAGTGCCTGTTGCGCATTGCGTATCGCTTTGCGGGTGTTGGCACCAATGATGCCGTCGGCGGTACCAGCGTCGTAGTTTTTGGCGCTGAGCAGGGTCTGCAACTCGACGCGCTCGCTGCGGCTCAGTGGCAGGTCGTCTTTTGGCCAAGGGCCGGCAATGTAGCCCGATCCATCAAAGCGCTGACCGAGCAGGCCCACCGCCAGTGCGTAAGACGACGAGTTGTTGTACTTCAGGATTGCGCGAAAATTATCCAGCACCAGGAACGCCGGGCCACGATACCCGGCAGGTAGCAGCAGGGCGGCGGACAATTGCTCGCTGCCGGCTGGCAGACGCACGCCGGTTGGCAACTTCAGACCCAGCTGCATCCATTCGGATACGCTCTTGCGCTGGGCGCCATCGGCCAGCCAGTAATCGAAGCCCGGTGTCAGTTGCACCTCGAAGCCCCAGGGCTCGCCGCGTTTCCAGCCGGAGCTTTGCAGGTAATGAGCGGTAGAGGCCAGGGCGTCGGCGGAGCTGTTCCAGATATCCCGGCGGCCGTCGCCGTCGAAGTCCACCGCGTGAGTGTTGTAGGTGGTAGGGATGAACTGGGTCTGGCCCATGGCACCGGCCCAGGAGCCTTTCATCGCGTCAGGCTGAATATCGCCGTTCTGCAGGATCTGCAGGGCTGCGATCAGTTGCGCCTGGGCAAAGGCCGGGCGACGGCCTTCATAGGCCAGCGTTGCCAGGGAGCGGATCACCGATTTGCTGCCCTGGAACTGGCCGAAGTTGCTTTCCATACCCCACACCGAGACCAGCACATTGCGGTCGACGCCGTAGCGTTGCTCGATCTGGCTCAGGAGTTCGGCGTGCTTCTCCAGCAGGGCTTTGCCGTTGCGTACGCGCAACGGTGACAGTGCGCCGTCCAGGTACTCCCAGACCGGCCGGGTGAACTCTGGTTGGCTGCGGTCGGCCTTGATCACGTCCATATCGGGTGTGACGCCGAGGAACGCGCTGTCGAAGGTTCTGCTGTTGATACCGGCTTGCAGGGCTTGCTGACGGAAGCCCGCTTGCCACTGGGCAAAGGTTTGCAGCGGTTGGATTTCAGTGCTGGTGTCGACAGCGGGGTTTGGCACGGTCACGACCGGGGCGGGCTGGGCGGGGGCCAGCGGCAGCGCATCGGCGGCGGTGGGTTTTTCCGCACAGGCGACAAGCAGGATGAGGCTGGAGGCAGCAATCAGCTGGCGAGGCTGCCAGCGACGGGAAAGACAAAAGGGCATGCACAGGTCCAGGTATTTCAGGTCAGGTGTCGACCATACCATGCCTGCCGAATTCTTGCTTTTATGCAGCCAAAAAGTAAGAAGCCTCCCAATCTCTCGATTGGAAGGCTTCGCGGCGGTAGCTGCCTTTGCCTTTGCCTGCTGGTTCCTGGCGGCTGCGGAACAGGGGTTGGGCGACAATTGACTTGGCCTTGTTGGGCCTGGGCTTTTTGCTCATGGCAGGGTTCCTGTGAGGGGGCACACAATATAGGGGGCGAAAGTATCGGGGGGGGGGGGAGGGACTCATGACCAGGGGGTTCGGCTCCAGGGCGGGGACGGATCTTACCGTGGGAAACGCCCCCTCCCGCTGGGGTTTGCCCCCTGGGGGGGGGGGGGTTCCCCCCGCGATTGCAGTTACTCTGCCGGCAAGGCCAGGCGTTGCCCGGCCATCAACAACGACAAGCGAGCCAGGCTGGTCCAGGGGGAGCCCTGGGCCTGGCCCTTGATCTGCGCATCGATACGCTGGGCATCCTGCAGCAACTGGCTCCAGCGTTGCGCCGAGTGGCGTTGCAGCGCTTTGCTCATCAGTGGCTTGCGCTTGTCCCAGACCGGTGGCCGAGCCTGGCTGAAGGCTTTGTCCAGTGGCACACCCTGGCTGTATTGCTGGGCCAGGCTCGCCAACAGCCGCAATTCACGGGCCAGGGCCCAGAGAATCACCGGTGGCTCGACCCCTTCGCCGCGCAGGCCCTCGAGCATACGCAGGGCATGAGCAGCCTCGCCGTTGAGGATCGCATCGACCAGACCGAAAACATCAAATCGAGCACTGTCGGCCACCGCAGCCTGCACGGTCTCGACAGTGATCTGATTGCCTTCAGCCAGCAGCTTGAGCTTCTCGATTTCCTGGGCCGCAGCCAGCAGGTTGCCTTCGACCCGGGCGGCAATCAGGTCTACCGCATCGCGCTGGGCGGACAGTCCGGCCTGGGATAGGCGCTGGTTGATCCACTGTGGCAGTTGCGCCGTGTCGACCGGCCAGATCTGGATGAACTGGACCTGCTGGCCTTCGATCAGCGCTTTGCCCCATTTGGTTTTCTGCGCACTGCCGTCGAGCTTGGGCAGGCTGATCAGCAGCAAGGTGTCTTCGGCCGGGCGCGAGCAGTACTCGATCAGCGCTGCTGCCCCCTTGTCACCCGGTTTGCCGGAAGGCAGGCGCAGTTCCAGCAGGCGGCGCTGGGCGAACAATGACAGGCTGGCACCGGCCTGGAGCAGGGTGCCCCAGTCGAAGTTGGCGTCGGCACTGAACACCTGGCGCTCGTCGAAGCCTTGCAGGCGCGCAGCCGCGCGTACTGCATCGGCGGCTTCCTGGCACAGCAGCGGATCATCGCCACTGATCACGTAGACCGGCGCGAGGCTGCCTTGCAGGTGCTTGTTGAGCTGGGCGGGGGCGAGTTTCATGATGGCGGGCGGGGCACCGAAGTGCCCCGTTCAGGCTCAGTTGATCGGCAGTTGCAGCGGCGACTGCTGAGGTGTTTCGTCTTGGGCGCGGCGGGCCGCTTCCAGGGCATCGGCTTCGGCCTTGGCGCGCTCGTCGGCTTTCTGCTGCAGCTGGTCGAGCTGAGCCGGGGTCAGCAATTGCAGGCGTACCAGCATGTTCTGCACCAGGTCGCGGCGCATTTCTTCGCGAGTTTGCGAGGCTTGCTGACTGGCACCGGTGATGTTGTTGCCGTCATAGACGTAGACCTTGCGTACTTCGAGCTTGTCGTTGAGCAGGTTGGTGTCGTTCAGGCCATTGATGCTGTAGCTCAGCACGGTGGTCAGCTCATACTCGGCAGATCTGGAACCGCCAGAGTAGGTGGCGGCACGCTGGGACTCTTGTTCATTGGTCAGGACCAACTTGTATGGTGCGCCGGTGTGAACATTGACACCGCTGCTCTGCAGGGCCTGGCGCAACTGGTTCACGGTTTTGCCATAGGCATCGCGCGCGCTCAGGTCCAGTTCCTTGATCGCCAGTTCGCTGTTACCCGTACCGCGCAGCTGAAAGCCGCAGGCGCTGAGCATCACCGCCAGGCCGATTACCAGCAAATTGCGTTTGATCATCTTGTAGCTCCCTTGTGGGCCGATTCTGTGTACCGGCCCGCCATTCATGCGGGCCGGTATTCCTGTCAGTTGGCGACGATGTTGACCAGCTTGCCCGGTACCACGATGACCTTGCGGATGCTCAGGCCTTCGGTGAAACGCAGCACGTTTTCGTTACTGCGGGCAGCGGCTTCGACTTCCTCGCGGCTGGCGGCGGCGGGCATTTCGATCTGGCCGCGCAGCTTGCCGTTGACCTGGATGACCAGGACGATGCTGTCCTGAACCAGAGCGCTTTCGTCCAGCGCAGGCCAGCCAGCATCGATCACTGCATCCTGGTGACCCAGGCGGTGCCAGAGTTCGTGGCTGATGTGCGGGGTGATCGGAGCCAGCAGCAGAGCGACGGTTTCCAGGCCTTCGTGCAGCAGGGCGCGGTCCTGTTCGCTGGCTTGCGGGGCTTTTTCCAGCACGTTCATCAGGGTCATCACCTGGGCGATGGCGGTGTTGAACTTGTGGAACTGACCGACATCGGTGCTGGCCTGTTTGATCGCCGCATGAATACTACGGCGAATCACTTTCTGCTCATCGTTCAGGGTTGCGACATCCAGCTTGCCCGGCAGGCCCTGGGTCACGTGGGCCTGGGCCAGGCGCCAGACGCGGCGCAGGAAGCGGCTGGCGCCTTCGACGCCGGAGTCCGACCATTCCAGGCTCATGTCTGGCGGCGAGGCGAACATCATGAACAGACGGCAGGTGTCAGCACCGTAGGCATCAATCATCGCCTGCGGGTCAACGCCGTTGTTCTTGGACTTGGACATCTTCTCGGTGCCACCGATCTCGACCGGCAAGCCGTCAGTGCGCAGGCGGGCACCAATGATCTTGGCCTTGGCGTCACGCTCGATGTCGACATCGGCCGGGTTGAACCAGTCTTTGCCGCCGTTGCTGGCAACGCGGTAGTAGGTTTCGGCAACGACCATGCCCTGGGTCAGCAGGTTCTTGAACGGCTCGTTGGAGGTAACCAGGCCTTCGTCACGCATCAGCTTGTGGAAGAAGCGCGCATAAAGCAGGTGCAGGATGGCGTGTTCGATGCCACCGATGTACTGGTCTACCGGCAGCCAGTGGTTGGCCGCTTTCGGATCGACCAGGCCGCCCTCGTAGTTCGGCGAGGCGTAACGGGCGAAGTACCACGACGACTCGACGAAGGTGTCCATGGTGTCGGTTTCGCGCTTGGCTGCGGTGCCGCATTTCGGGCAGGTGCACTCGTAGAACTCGGGCATGCGCGCCAGTGGCGAACCGGCACCATCTGGAACCACATCTTCAGGCAGCTTAACCGGCAACTGATCTTCCGGTACCGGCACATCGCCACAGGATGGGCAGTGGATGATCGGGATCGGGCAACCCCAGTAGCGCTGGCGGCTGATGCCCCAGTCGCGCAGGCGGAACTGGGTACGGGATTTGCCCAGCTCTTTCTTGATCAGCGCCACTTCCATGGCGTCGAAGGCGCCCGGGAAGTCCAGGCCGTCAAACTCGCCGGAGTTGATCAGCACACCGTGCTCACCGCAGGCAGCATCCCACTCGGCAGCGACTTCATCGCCCAGGCTGGTGCGCACCACGGCCTTGAATGGCAGGTTGTACTTTTTCGCGAACTCGAAATCGCGCTCGTCGTGGGCCGGAACCGCCATTACCGCGCCATCGCCGTAGTGCATCAGCACGTAGTTGGCGACCCAGACCGGCAGCTTTTCACCGGTCAGTGGGTGCTCCACGAACAGCGAGGTGGCCAGGCCTTTTTTCTCCTGGGTGGCGATGTCGGCTTCGGCGACGCTGCCACTTTTGCATTCGTCGATGAATGCTTGCAGCTCGGGGTTGCCCTGGGCTGCCTGAGTGGCCAGCGGGTGCTCGGCGGCAACGGCCACGTAGGTGGCGCCCATCAGGGTGTCAGGACGGGTGGTGAAGACCTTCAGTGCCCCGGCGTGGCCGATGCTGGCCTGATCGAAGGGGAACTGCACTTCCATGCCGCGCGACTTGCCGATCCAGTTGCGCTGCATGGTCTTGACCTGTTCTGGCCAGCCCGGCAGCTCGTCGAGGCTTTCCAGCAGCTCGTCGGCATAATCGGTGATCTTGAAGTAGTACATCGGGATTTCGCGCTTCTCGATCAGCGCGCCCGAACGCCAGCCACGGCCGTCGATGACCTGCTCGTTGGCCAGTACGGTCTGGTCGGCCGGGTCCCAGTTCACGGTACCGTTCTTGCGGTAGATCACGCCTTTTTCGAACAGGCGGGTGAACAGCCACTGTTCCCAGCGGTAGTAATCCGGCTTGCAGGTGGTCACTTCGCGCGACCAGTCGAAGGCCAGGCCCAGGCTCTTGAGCTGGGTCTTCATGTAGTCGATGTTTTCGTAGGTCCACTTTGCCGGCGCGACGTTGTTCTTCATCGCGGCGTTTTCCGCCGGCATGCCGAAGGCGTCCCAGCCCATGGGCTGCAGAACATTCTTGCCGAGCATGCGCTGGTAACGGGCGATCACGTCACCGATGGTGTAGTTGCGCACGTGGCCCATATGTAGCTTGCCGCTTGGGTACGGGAACATCGATAGGCAGTAGTACGACTCCTTGCCTGGCTGTTCACTGACTTCAAAAGACTTTTGCTCGTCCCAGTAGGACTGGGCGGCGGCTTCGATTTCGCGGGGCTGATAGAGTTCGTGCATGGCTACTTTGCGCTTAGAGATGGGAGACCTTATCCAGGCAGCGGGAAAACCGCTACATCGGCAATCCGGTGTCAAAATGGTGAACGGCCTAGCATACATGACCCCTGTCCATCGAGGGAAACCCTGATTGCACCGGCTGAGGCGCTACGGGCCGTTGGTCGCAGCGTCCGGCTGCTTTTTCGAGTAACGCTAAGCTCACTGTTGGGGGGAGATATTTTATCTTCAATGAGGTGAACGGATGGGAGAGTCGCAGTTACAAGTAACGAAACCGGAGCTTTACGAACGGCTGATTGATCGTCTGGGGCTTGCTCTCGATGTCGCCAGGACTTCCGTTCGGTTACGCGATGAAATGCCTGCTGAATTGGAGTTGCGTGGCCTTAGCCGCGCTGAATTCGATGTGATCAAAGCCTATCTGGACTCCCTTCCAGAGGGCAGGCATGGATGCGCTGGCGCACAGCTATCAGCGGAGCCGCCACCCTCGGCCAGAGTTGTCTGGCTCAAGGACAAGACACGCTCCACCACCACGGCAAAATCCAGGACGCTGCACTTCAAGTAGCAAGCAGCGGTTCGGATTCCAGGCGCAATGCGGAGTGCGCCCCCCTTCGAAAAACAGGATGATCGGCATCTGACTATTGTTGCCAGGTGCCGATCCTCTTAGGCTGCGCACCTCCAAGGAGGTGACACGTGCCGTTTCGTTATTTAATCAAACAAATGATCCTGCCGCCTGGCGTGCTGTTCCTGTTGCTGATTGCCGCCTGGTGGCTGCGTCGCTCCTGGCCACGGCTGTCGGCGCTGTGTTTTGTCTTGGGGCTTGGTGGTTTGTGGGTGATGAGCCTGCCGATTGTGGTCGAGCGCTCCGCGCGCTTGCTGGAAACCGAAGCAGCCTTGAGTCAACAGCAATGGGCGCACCTGGCTGAACAGGCTGACGCGATTGTCATTCTCGGGGCTGGGCGCGAGCGCGGGGATCCGGCCTGGGATTTCCAGGATCAGCCCACGGGCGTGGCCATGGAGCGTATGCGTTATGCCGCACAATTGGCCAAGGCATCGGGCCTGCCACTGTTGACCAGTGGCGGTTTGCACTTTGGCACACCACCCAGCGAGGCGCAGTTGATGGCCGATGCGCTGCAGCGTGACCTGGGCGTGAGTGTGCGCTGGAAGGAAGAGCACAGCAGGACCACCTGGGAAAACGCCCGGATGAGTGCCGAGATCCTCCTGCCCCAAGGCATCAAGCGTGTAGTTGTGGTGACTCAAGCCTGGCATATGCAGCGCTCGCGCTGGAGCTTTGAGCAGGCGGGTTTTCAGGTGGTGCCAGCGCCGGTCGGCTTTCTCGGTCGTGATCATGCCCGGCCATTCGGTGGCTGGCTGCCAGAAAGCAAGTCCATCTGGCAGAGCGGCCAACTGCTCAATGAGGCAGTCGGCCTGCTCGGTTACCGGCTGTTCTACTAAACCGTCTTGGCAATCCGGCTGGCCAGCAAGGCCCAGCCCAGCAGCAGCGCGCAGAGAATCACCAATGGCCAGGAGCGCCATTGCAGGTACGGCGTGAGCTGCTGCATCGGCACCACCTCACCGTAAAGGATGCCGCGTTCGAACTGCGGAATCTGCACGGTGATACGCCCGAAGGGATCGATCAGGCCGGTGACGCCGTTGTTGGTGGCGCGGATCATCCAGCGCCCGGCCTCCAGCGCGCGCATCTGGGCCATCTGCAGATGCTGCAGCGGGCCGATCGAAGTACCGAACCAGGTGTCGTTGCTAATGGTCAGGAGGATGTCGCTGCGGGCCGCCAGACTCGCGGCGAACTCCGGATAGACCACTTCGTAGCAGATGTAGGGGGCAATCTGATAGCCCTTGGCCTGCAGTAGTGGCTGGTCTTCCGGTCCGCGGGCAAAGTCCGACATCGGCAGGTCGAAGAAGGCAATCAGGCCGCGGAGCATGTCCTGCAAGGGGACGTACTCACCAAAAGGCACCAGCTTCTGTTTCAGGTAGGTGCCATCGCCTTCGCCGGTGACGGTGATGCCGTTGTAGTAACGGCGTTGCTGGTGCACCACTTCACGCACGGGAACGCCGGTAATCAGCGCCGAATGACGGTCGGCGGCGAAGCTGCCCATCATGTTCAGGTAACCTTCGGCCTGTTCCTTGAGGATCGGTACGGCGGTTTCCGGCCAGACCAGCAGGTCGACCGGCTTGGAGCTGAAGCTCATGTCCCGGTACAGGGCCAGCTGAGCATTGACGTGCTCGGGGTTCCACTTCAGTTCCTGCTCGACGTTACCTTGCAGGGCGGCAACGGTCAGGGGCTTGCCCGCAGGCTCGGTCCAGGCGTGGTCCTTCAGGGCAAGACCCACGGCCCAGGGGGCGAGCAACAGGATGATGGCCACAGCGAAGAAGGACTTGCGTGCGCGCAGGCGAGGCAGGTTGCACAGCAGGGCCGCGCACAACGCCAGGCAGAAGGAAATCAGCCACATGCCACCGACTGGCGCGAGGCCGGACAAGGGGCCGTCGAGCTGGCTGTAACCGGAATAGAGCCAGGGGAAGCCGGTGAGGAACCAGCCACGGAAGGCTTCTTGACCCACCCACAAGGCGGCAAAGCACAGGGCATCGGCCAGGGGCGCCTCGTTGCGCCGTAGCCAGCGCGCCCAGATCCACGCGGGCAGGGCAAAGAACCAGGCGATGGCAGCGAAGAAGGCCACCAGCAGGCCGGTGGCCAGTAGCGGTGTAGCGCCACCGTAGGTGTTGATGCTGACGTAGATCCAGCTGGTACCGGCGGCGTACAGGCCGAAGCCGAAGCACCAGCCGCGACCCAGGGCCTGGCGTGGGCTCAGCTCACGCAGGCCGAGGTAGAACAGCCCCGCCGCGAGCAATGCCAGCGGCCAGATGTCGAACGGCGCCAGGGCCAGGGTGGTGATCGCACCGGCCGCCACGGCCAGCAGGTTACCGGGCCAGCCGGGGCGGGTGATCCAGCGCATGGTTGTCCTTAACGGGTGATAGGTGTCAGTCGCAGCAAGTGGATCCGGCGGCTGTCGGCATTGAGAATGCGGAAGCGGTACGGGCCGATTTCGGTGGTCTCGTTACGTTTGGGCAGGTGGCCGAAAGCGCTCATGACCAGGCCGCCCACGGTGTCGAACTCGTCGTCGGAGAACTGGCTGTCGAAGAACTCGTTGAAGTTCTCGATCGGCGTCAGGGCCTTGATCAGGAAGTCACCACTGGGCAGCGGCTTGATGTAGCTGTCTTCTTCGACGTCGTGTTCGTCTTCGATGTCGCCGACGATCTGTTCGAGCACGTCTTCGATGGTCACCAGGCCCGCCACGCCGCCGTACTCGTCGATGACGATGGCCATGTGGTTATGGTTGGCGCGAAACTCGCGCAGCAGCACGTTCAGGCGCTTGGACTCGGGCACGAAAGTGGCCGGGCGCAGCAGGTCCTTGATGTTGAAGCTGTCGCCATTCTCCTTGAGGATCAGCGGCAGCAAGTCTTTGGCCAGCAACACGCCAAGGACATCGTCATGGCTTTCGCCGACCACCGGGTAGCGCGAGTGCGCCGCGTCGATCACCGCCGGCAGGAACTCGCGCGGCGACTGGGTGGCCTTGATGCTGATCATCTGCGAGCGCGGGACCATGATGTCACGCACTTGCAGGTCGGCGACCTGGATGGCGCCTTCAACGATGGTCAATGCCTCGCTGTCGAGCAGTTTGTTCTGATGGGCTTCGCGCAGGAGCTCAAGCAGCTCCTGACGGTTTTTCGGCTCATGGGCAAAAGCCTGGGTCAGTTTGCCCAGCCAGGACTTTTGCCCGTTGCTCGATCGATCTTCGCTCATGGCGGTTACTCGTGATCCTTGCAGATATCAGTGTGGGGTGCGTCGTGTTCGTCGTCGGCGTACGGGTCCGGATGACCCAGTTCTGCCAGCAATTCTCGTTCCAGGGCTTCCATTTCCTCGGCCTCATCGTCGTCGATGTGGTCGTAGCCCAGCAGGTGCAGGCAGCCGTGGATCACCAGGTGCGCCCAGTGGGCTTCCAGGGACTTGCCCTGTTCGACGGCTTCGCGCTCGACCACGGCAATGCAGATCACCAGGTCGCCGAGCAGCGGGATATCGAGCAGCTCGTCAGGCACGTCGGCCGGGAAGGACAGGACGTTGGTGGCGTAGTCCTTGTGCCGCCAGGTGTGATTGAGTTCACGACCTTCGGCTTCATCCACCAGACGGATAGTCATTTCCGAGTCGGCTGTGCGCTGGCGCAAGGCCAGCTCACACCATTGGCGGAACTGTTCTTCGGTCGGGTGTGGCGCATCACTTGCCAGCTGTAGATCGAGCTCAAGCATCGCGTTTGTTGCCTTCGCTGATGTCATTCTGGTGACTCTCAAAGCGCTCGTAGGCTTCGACGATACGTTGCACCAAGGGGTGGCGAACCACGTCTTTGGGCTGGAAGTGGGTAAAGCTGATGCCCGGAACACCCTTGAGTACTTCGATCACATGCGCGAGCCCCGACTTGGTGCCGCGTGGCAGGTCGACCTGGGTGATGTCGCCGGTGATCACCGCGGTGGAGCCGAAACCGATACGGGTCAGGAACATTTTCATCTGTTCGACGGTGGTGTTCTGGCTCTCATCGAGGATGATGAAGCTGTTGTTCAGGGTGCGGCCACGCATGTAGGCGAGCGGGGCGATCTCGATGACCTGGCGTTCGATCAGTTTGGCCACGTGCTCAAAGCCGAGCATCTCGTACAGCGCGTCGTACAGCGGACGCAGGTACGGGTCGATCTTCTGTGCCAGGTCGCCGGGCAGGAAGCCGAGCTTCTCGCCAGCTTCGACGGCGGGGCGCACCAGCAGGATGCGCCGCACCTGTTCACGCTCCAGCGCATCCACGGCACAGGCTACCGCCAGGTAGGTCTTGCCGGTACCGGCCGGACCGATGCCGAAGTTGATGTCGTTGGCGAGGATTTCCTTCACGTAGCGCTGCTGGTTCAAGCCACGGGGACGAATCATGCCCTTGCGCGTGCGCAGGGAAACACTGACTTCGTTGACCGCCGGGTTCTCCAGCTCCTGGACCGCAGATTCCTGCAGGAACAGGTGGACCATTTCCGGCGACAGCTCGGTGGCCTTGGTCTCGCGATAGAGACGGCGCAGCAGTTGCTCGGCAGAAGTGGTGTGCTTGGGCTCGCCGATCAGTTCGAACTGATTGCCGCGGTTGCGGATTTCGATGGCCAGGCGTTGCTCGATCAAGCGCAAATGCTCGTCGAACTGCCCGCACAGATTGGCGAAGCGGTGGGCCTCGAAGGGTTCGAGGATGAAACGATGAGGTTCTATGGGTGCGTTCAAGGTCGTTTTTCAGCCGCCCGACGGCAATGGAGATGGACTCAAGGATAACCCTAGCCGCTGCAGGGCGAAAGCGCTGAAACGATCAAGGGTCGCCGGGCCAGTATTGCGGCCCGGCTGGACAGGTCAATGCGCCAGCGAACCGAACAGCGAATGCGGGCGGGCGTCGTCGATATGGATGTCGACGAACTGGCCGATCAGCTTCGGATTGTCGCAGCGGAAGTTGACGATACGGTTATTCTCGGTGCGCCCCTGCAACTGGCCGGGATCGCGGCGCGAGTAGTCGGTGACGAGGATGCGCTGGATCGTGCCGACCATTTGTCGGCTGATCTCGAACCCCTGGGTGTCGAGGCGATGCTGCAGAAGCTTGAGCCGCTCTTTTTTAACCTCTTCCGGGGTGTCGTCGGGCAGGTCGGAGGCCGGGGTGCCCGGACGCTGGCTGTAGACGAAGGAGTAGGAGAAATCGAAGCCGACATCAGCCACCAGCTTCATGGTCTGTTCGAAGTCTTTCTCGGTTTCACCGGGGAAGCCGATGATGAAGTCCGAACTGATGCAGATCCCTGGCACGGCCGCCTTGAGCTTGCGCAGCTTGGACTTGTACTCGAGCACCGTGTGGTTGCGCTTCATGGCGGCCAGCACGCGGTCGGAGCCCGATTGCACGGGCAGGTGCAGGTGTTTGACCAGCTCCGGTACCTCTGCATGGGCGCGGATCAGGCTGTCGGAAAACTCCAGCGGATGCGAGGTGGTGTAGCGGATGCGGTCGATGCCATCGATAGCGGCGACCACGCGGATCAGCTCTGCCAGGTCGGCAAGGCGGCCGTCGTGGGTCTGGCCGCGGTAGCCATTGACGTTCTGCCCCAGCAGGGTGACCTCACGCACGCCGTTTTCGGCCAGGTGAATGACTTCAGACAGTACGTCGTCGAACGGCCGGCTGACTTCTTCACCGCGGGTGTAGGGCACTACGCAGAAGGAGCAGTACTTGCTGCACCCTTCCATGACCGAGACATAGGCCGTCGGCCCGTCGATGCGTGGCTCGGGCAGGTGGTCGAATTTTTCGATTTCCGGGAACGACACGTCGACCTGGGGCAGGCGCGTGGTGCGGGCGGCATCGATCATTTCCGGTAGGCGATGCAGGGTCTGCGGGCCAAAAACCACGTCGACATAAGGTGCGCGCTTGCGGATAGATTCGCCTTCCTGGCTGGCCACGCAACCGCCGACGGCGATGACCATGTCCGGCTTCTGGTCTTTCAGTTCGCGCCAGCGACCCAGCTGGGAGTACACCCGGTCCTGGGCGCGCTCGCGGATCGAGCAAGTGTTGAGCAGGATGACGTCGGCGTCTTCGGCGCGGGCCGTGACCTCAAGGGCTTGATGTTCGCCCAGCAGGTCGACCATGCGCGAGCTGTCGTACTCGTTCATCTGGCAACCGTGGGTTTCGATGTAAAGCTTCTTGGCCATGAGAGATCATCTGGTGATTCGAAGAACCGCACATTATAAGGGGGCGGGGCCTTGGATCCTAGCGTTGTCGGCCCGGTGCCTATGTTATAGTTTGCGCCTTCTTTACCACCCGTGATTGTCCCCGCCCAAAATGACCAAACGCGAAGCGCCTATCTACAAAGTGATCTTTCTCAACCAGGGCCAGGTATTCGAGATGTATGCCAAGCAGATCTACCAGAGTGATCTGTGGGGCTTTCTGGAAATTGAAGAATTTGTCTTCGGCGAGCGCACCCAGGTGGTGGTCGATCCGAGTGAGGAAAAGCTCAAGGCTCAATTTGAAGGCGTGGTGCGCAGCTTTGTGCCGATGCACTCGATTGTGCGCATCGATGAGGTCGAGCGTTTGGGTACGCCGAAAATCAGCGAGGCCCGTGGCGTCAGCAATGTGATGCCGTTTCCGATGCCAATGCCGGAAAAGTAAGCCCAGGCTTCAGGGGAGTGGTGAAAAGGGCGTGCGCCCCTCGGCCGTCTGCAGTTCCAGCAGGTACTTGCGAAAGATCTGTCCCAGTACCTGGGTCGCCACTTCCAGATCCTCACGGGGCATTTGCTCCGAGACTTCGTCGGCCAGGTCCAGGGCTTCTTCGGCACCGTTGACCGCCGCCATTTTCAGCACGATGTACGCTTGTACATTGTTGGCCGCAACGCCTTCACCCTTGAAGAACATGGTCCCCAGGCGGTACTGGGCCTGGGCGTGGCCTTGCAGCGAGGCTTGCTCGAAATAGCTCAGGGCTTGCTTGAGGTCGCGGGGGGTGTTGGTGCCCTCGTAATAGAACTCGCCTAGCTCGTATTGGGCTTGTGCATCGCCACCCTGCGCAGCCTGCTGGCAGCTCGCCAAGGCTTGGGGCAGGTCTTCGGGCTGGGAATTGAGGGTGCAGCGGCCCGTTGCTGGAATCAGCAACGAGTTACCGCCTGCCAAGGCCAGCAGGGGCTGAAGAAGCAACAGGCAGCCCAGGGCGAGGGCGCGGCCGGTGCGGTTCATGGGGATCGACTTACCTCTGCAAAGCTGCGGCCAAAGTGTCTGGTGGCACATTATGGGATAAGCAGCGCCTACCTTACAAAGTCTTTACTCGATTTTCTGCTGAGGAACCCTCGCTGGGAGCGGGTTTGCCCCGCGATTGCGCTGTGTCAGCCACATCGCCTCGCGGGGCAAGCCCGCTCCCACCGCTTAGTTCTTGAGCTTGGCGAACGCCCGCTCGGCGGCATCCAGGGTGATCTTCAGCTCAGCTTCGCCGTGGGCGATCGAGGTGAAACCGGCCTCGAAGGCGCTTGGCGCCAGGTACACACCGCCTTCGAGCATCAGGTGGAAGAAGCGCTTGAAGCGATCGGCATCGCTGGCCATCACATCGTCAAAGGTGACAATGTCGTCAGCACCGCTGAAGTACAGGCCGAACATACCGCCCGCCTGGGTGGTGACGAACGGAATACCGGCGGCATCGGCGCGCTGCTGCAGGCCGTCGAGCAGGCGGCTGGTGTAGTCGCTGAGTTCGGCATGGAAGCCCGGACGGCTGATCAGCTTCAGGGTGGTCAGGCCTGCGGCCATGGCCAGCGGGTTGCCCGACAGGGTGCCGGCCTGGTAGACCGGGCCCAGCGGCGCAATCTGTTCCATGATCTTGCGCTTGCCGCCGAAGCAGCCCACTGGCATGCCGCCACCGACAATCTTGCCGAAGGTCGACAGGTCCGGCGTTACGCCGTAGTGCGCTTGTGCGCCGCCCAGGGCAACGCGGAAGCCGGTCATCACTTCGTCGAAAATCAAGACCACACCGTGTTTGTCACACAGCGAGCGCAGACCTTCGAGGAAGCCTGGCGCCGGTGGTACACAGTTCATGTTGCCGGCCACCGGCTCGACGATGATGCACGCCACTTCCTGGCCTACATCAGCGAGCATTTTTTCAACGGCGTCGATGTCGTTGAAGGGCAGGGTCAGGGTGTGTTTGGCAAAGGCCGCTGGTACCCCGGCGGAGCTTGGCACGCCCTGGGTCAGCAGGCCGGAGCCGGCCTTGACCAGCAGGCTGTCGGAGTGGCCGTGGTAGCAGCCTTCAAACTTGATGATGCTGTCGCGGCCAGTGAAACCACGGGCCAGGCGAATGGCGCTCATGGTCGCTTCGGTGCCGGAGCTGACCATGCGCACCATTTCCATCGACGGCACGATCGAGCAGACCAGGTCGGCCATCTCGGTTTCCATGGCGGTTGGCGCACCGTAGGACAGGCCGTGTTCCAGCTGCTTGCGCACCGAGTCGAGCACGTCCGGGTGGCTATGACCGAGGATCATCGGGCCCCAGGAGCCAACGTAATCGACGTAGCGCTTGTCGTCTTCGTCGGTGACGTAGGCACCTTCGGCATGCTTGAAGAACAGCGGCGTGCCGCCAACGCTCTTGAACGCCCGCACCGGCGAGTTGACGCCCCCGGGGATGTGTTTTTGGGCGTTGGCAAACAGGGTTTCGGAACGAGACATGATGGGCTCTCTCAATCAGGCAGATGCGAACAAGGCGTTGAAGGCGCGGGCACGACGGGTGACTTCTTGCGTGCTGTCGGCGCCGAACAGGCCATGAATCACCGCCAGCAGGTCGGCGCCGTGGGCGACCAGCGGGGCGGCGTTGTCGAGGGTGATGCCACCGATCACGCAGATCGGCAATTTCAGACGGGCACGGGCCTGGTCCAGCAATGCGGTATCGGCGGCTGGAGCGCCCGGCTTGGTCACGGAATTGAAGAAACGGCCGAAGGCAACGTAGCTGGCGCCTTCACGGGCGGCCTGTTCGGCCAGTTCCAGCTGGGCGTGGCAGGTAGAGCCGATGATCGCCTCGCGGCCCAGCAGGGTGCGCGCCGGAGTCAGCGGACCATCTGTCTGGCCCAGGTGTACGCCGACACCCAGACGTGCGGCCAGCTCGGCATCGTCGTTGATGATCAGTTGGGTCTTGTAGCGTGCGCAAAGCTCGGCCAGGGCTTCGGCCTCGCGCAGGCGACGGGATTGGTCCTGGCTCTTGTCGCGGTATTGCAGCAGGGTCACGCCGCCCTCAAGGGCCGCTTCCACGTAGGGCAGGAACTTGCCTTCCAACAGTTGGCTGTCGGTGATGGCATACAGACCGCGTAGCTTCATCTCGGGGCCTCGGTTCAGGAGCAGAAATCCAGGGGCAGGCGACGCGGCACATATTGGCCTTTGCCCAGTTGTTCGGCATCGCGCAGGGTTCGCCAGGTGTAATCCAGCGCCGAGCGCACAGCGCTTTGCAGATCTTCGCCGAGGGCCAGGCGACCGGCCAGGGCGCTGGCCAGGGTGCAGCCCGAGCCATGGTAGCTGCCGGGCAGGCGCTGGCAGGTCCAGGTGTGGCGCTGACCATCGCGGCTGTACAGGCGGTTGTGGATTTCGTGCTCGTCACCGTGACCGCCGGTGATCAGCAGGTGTCTGACGAAGGGCAGCAGTTTTTCTGCGCATTCATCCGCAGTGCCCTCAGGCAGTTCGGCGAGGATGCGGGCTTCGGGGAGGTTCGGGGTGGCAATGGTGGCAAGGGGCAACAGTCGTTCGCGCATGGCGTAGCCGACTTCATCCTTGCCCAGACGGCCACCGCCGCCCGCACGCAGCACCGGGTCGCAGACCAGCGGCAGGTGAGGGTGGGCACTGAGCAGTTCGACAACGGTGTCGACCATGTCCAGCGAGCCGAGCATGCCCAGCTTGACGGCTGCGACCGTGGAGTCGGCCAGGACGGCGTTGGCCTGGGCCAGCACCCACTCGCGGTCGAGCACGCGGAAGTCAGTGACATTGACGGTATCCTGCACGGTCAGGGCGGTCACGGCGGGAGCGGCGTGGCAACCTTGAGCGATCAGGGCTTCGATATCTGCCTGCAAGCCGGCGCCGCCACTGGGGTCGTGGCCGGAGAGACAGAGGACAACGGGGCGGGAGCTGTAGGTATTCATGGTGCGCGAGCTTACCACCAAACGCTTTTGTCGGGTCTGCCCCCGCGTCATGATTTTTTTGATCGAACGGTCAGGAAATTATTTTTAGTATCGCTGAAAGTGCCGTTCTAGAGCCTTTCGTTTAAAATTTTACGTAGCGTCTTATGGCCGTGAAAAGCTATGCTAGAGTGCTCGAACAACCGATAACGGTTACTGCCGGATCGCGTCGCCTCAAACGGACAGGAGGCCACCGCGACACGACCGGGACAGACCATGCTGGGGCTGTATGCGCTATTTGCTGATTGTTGTGCTGGGCTGGTTGCCACTGCTGGCCGCAGCGGTCGATTTCGACGACTCGACGCGCAGTCTGCCCTTGGGGCGGGTGATGCAGGTGTTCGAGGACCGCGATGGCAATGCCAGCATCGCGCAGGTGAGTGCCCCCTCGTTCAGTGAGCACTTCCGAACGCATCACGCCGACGTGCTCAATGCCGGTTATTCAACCTCGGTGTTCTGGATCAGGCTCGACCTGCGCTATACCGCACCGCCTTCGTCCGCGCCGCGCAGCTGGTTGCTGGAGCTGGCCTACCCGCCGCTGGATCATCTGGAACTTTACCTGCCCGACAGCACCGGTAGTTTCCGCCTGGCCCAGCGCACCGGTGATGCACTGCCGTATGCCAGTCGCCAGATCGAACAGAACAATTACCTGTTCGACTTGCCCTTCACTCCGGGGCAGGCCACCACCGCGTACCTGCGCCTGCACAGCCAGGGTTCGGTCCAGGCGCCGCTGACCTTGTGGTCTACCCAGGCCTACCTGGAAGCACAGCCGACCCGCCTGTATGTACTCGGCCTGATCTACGGCGTGCTGCTGGGAATGCTGGTCTACAACCTGTTCATCTACCTCAGTGTCCGCGACACCAGTTACCTCTATTACATTCTCTATATCGCCTCGTTCGGTCTCTATCAGGTGTCGGTCAACGGCGCAGGTGTCGCTTACTTCTGGCCGGACAGTCCCTGGTGGGCGAATGCCGCCACGCCACTGTTCATCGGCGCCTCCGGATTGTTCGGCTGCCAGTTCGCCCGTAGCTTCCTGCAGATGGCCCAGCACAGTCGCGTCTTCGATGGCCTGCTCAAGGGGCTGATGGTCAGCGGTGGGCTGGTGATGCTGCTGGCCCTGCTGAGCAGCTATGGCATTGCCTTGCGCCTGGCCACGGCGCTGGCATTGTTGTTCACCGTGACGATTTTCGCGGCAGGGGTCTACGCCTGGTGGCGCGGCTTGCGTGTGGCGCGTTACTTCATCATTGCCTGGACCGCATTCCTGCTCGGCGGTCTGGTCAATACACTGATGGTGCTGGGCTATCTGCCGAATGTGTTCCTGACCATGTACGCCAGCCAGATCGGTTCCGCTCTTGAGGTCTGCTTGCTGTCGCTGGCCCTGGCGGACCGGATCAACAGCATGCGCGACCAACAGGCCCAGGCCCTGCGTGAAACGGGTCGGGCACTGGAAGTGATCAACCAGCAGTTGGCCAACAGCAACCGCTTGAAAGACGAGTTCCTCGCCACGGTGACGCACGAACTGCGCACACCGATGAACGGCGTGATTGGTTCGCTGGAGTTGATGCAGACCGTGCCCATGGGCCACGAGCTGGCCCAGTATCAGCACACGGCCAGTTCTGCTGCCCAGGACATGATGGGCATGGTCGACAATATTTTGATCCTCACCGAGCTGCAGGCCGGCCGCCTCAGTGCGCAAAACGCGCCGTTCGGTCTGCGCAGCCTGTTGCAGGAACTGCGCGCCAAGTACACCGCCGCCGCATTGTGCAAAGGGCTGTACTTGAATCTGGACACACCGGCGGATTTGCCCGAATTGCTGGTTGGCGACCGGCATAAACTGGCTCTGTGCATCAGTTACCTGCTCGACAACGGGATCAAGTTCACTCACCAGGGGGGCGTCACCCTGCAAGTTCGCGGACGCTTGCAAGCGCCGGACGTACTCGGACTGACCATCAGCGTCAACGACAGCGGTATCGGTTTCGACCGTTTGGCCGAGCCTGGGCTGTATCAGCGTTTCTTCCAGGTCGATGGCTCGATGAGTCGCCAGTACGGCGGCCTGGGCATTGGTCTGGCGATCTGCCGGCAGCTCGCGGAACTGATCGGTGCACGCCTGCAACACGAGTCCAACCCCGGGCTGGGGAGCCGTTTCGAGCTGGGCTTGAGCCTTGCGCTGAGCCAGCCTCAGGCACTGTCCAGGCAAGGGCTAAATCGCGGCTAGTTAGGCGTATTTGTCACTTTGACCGGGGGGTGGGGCGTGATTCACTGAAATATCAGTCACGTCCAGATCCAGGAGCCCCCTGATGAACCTGCACCAGTACGCTGAAACCCACGAAGTCACCAATCAGCCACCCTCGCTGGATGGGGTCAACCTCTATCGCATTGACCTGCCGTTGCAGCAATGGTCGCGGCGCTACGGGGCGGGCTGGGCCGAGGCGCGGATTGATGCATATGGGGCACTGGCGGGTGGGCCGTTGATGGCCGCCGGGTTTCTGGCCAACCAGAACAAACCGCAATTCAGCAGTCATGACCGTTACGGTCACCGTATCGATCTGGTGGAGTTTCATCCGGCCTACCACGAGCTGATGCGTACAGCTATCGAGCATGGCCTGCCGTCGCTGCCGTGGACCGACCCTCGCGAGGGCGCGCATGTCGCCCGGGCTTCGATGACCTATCTGCATACTCAAGCGGAAGCCGGCAGCGGATGCCCGCTGACGATGACCTTCGCCGCAGTGCCGGCGCTGAAGTTGCAGCCGGAACTGGCGCAATACTGGCTGCCCAAGGTCCTGGCCACCGAGTATGACCCGCGCAACATCGGTGACCGGCACAAGGCCGGGGTAACCTTGGGCATGGCCATGACCGAAAAGCAGGGCGGTACCGATGTTCGTGCCAATACCACCCGGGCTTATCCGGTGGGGGCGCCGGGACCGGGGCAAGCCTATGAGCTGGTTGGGCACAAATGGTTCTGCTCGGCGCCGATGTGCGACGCTTTCCTGACCCTGGCTCAGACCGACAAGGGTTTGAGTTGCTTCCTGCTGCCGCGCCATCGCCCGGATGACAGCCGTAACCAGTTCTACATTCAGCGCCTGAAGAACAAACTCGGCAATTGCTCCAACGCGTCCAGCGAGGTGGAATTCCGTGGCGCCCTGGCCTGGATGATTGGCGAGGAAGGCCGCGGCGTGCCGACCATCATTGAAATGGTGGCCATGACCCGCTTCGACTGCATGGTCGGCTCCAGCGCCCTGATGCGTCAGGCCCTGACCCAGGCGGCTCACCATTGCGCTCACCGCCAGGTGGGCGGGCGCTTGCTGGCCGAGCAACCTTTGATGCAGAACGTCCTGGCTGACCTGGCGCTGGAAAGCGAAGCAGCGTTGGCCCTGAGCCTGCGCATGGGGCATGCACTGGATCAGCCGGATGACCCGCAGCAAGTGCGCTTTTCGCGCCTGATCACGGCGGTGGGCAAGTACTGGATCTGCAAGCGGGCACCGGCCATGATCAACGAAGCCGCCGAGTGCATGGGCGGCGCCGGGTATGTCGAAGACAGCATCCTGCCGCGCTTGTATCGCGAGGCACCGGTCAACTCCACCTGGGAAGGGTCGGGTAACGTCCAGTGCCTGGACGTGTTGCGGGCCTTGTCCAAAGAGCCAGGGGTGCTCGATGTGCTGTTCGATGAGCTTGGCGACGGTCATGGCGACCCGCGTCTGGCTGCGCACATCGGCAACCTCAAAGCGGCATTTGCCGATACCGGCGACATTCAGTATCGCGCCCGTCAACTGACTGAAGACATCGCCTTGGGCCTACAGGCCAAGCTGTTGCTCGAGGCGGGTAACGCCACGGTCAGCGACGCCTTTATCGGCAGCCGCCTGGGCGGCAGTGGCAGGGTCTACGGGGTGCTGCCACGGGGAATTGATGTTGGCGAACTGGTGGCACGGTCGACGCCGAACTGGCCGCTCTAACGTGCGTGCCTTTGCCGGAATATATAGGCAAGATGGGCACATGCATGTCAGACAGGAAGTACATTGTGAGCCGTACTGATGAAGCCTTCGTTGTCGTAGCAACCGCCGAGCAGGCCGTCGATCGTTTGGCGGCCCTGCACGAAGAATCCACTGCGGCCCTGAGCCAGGCGCTCAAGCGTTATCTCAAGGACCGCACCGAGCCCAATGCCGAAGAGCGCGCACTGTTTCGTTACCCGGAACTGCGCCTGACCTACCAGTATCACGGTGAAGTGCCGGCCATTACCCGCGCCTATGCCAAGGTCCAGCTGCCAGGCACTTACAGCGTCACGGTTACCCATCCCGCCGCCTTCCGCGGTTATCTGCTGGAGCAACTGCGGCCACTGATGCGCGACTTCACCGTCACCGTTGAGGTGGGTGTCAGCCAGCAGAATATTCCTTACCCCTATGTGGTCGAGCAGGGCGACGAGCTGGCCGGTAGCGGCATCACCGCCGCCGCGCTGGCGCGGGTATTCCCCAGCACCGACCTGTCGGCCGCCACCGATGGTATCGCCGATGGCCTTTATGACTGGGCCAACGTCGATCCGTTGCCGCTGGCGCTGTTCGATGCGGCGCGGGTGGACTTCTCCCTGCGCCGTCTGGTGCATTACACCGGCAGTGACTGGCGCCATGTGCAGCCGTGGATCCTGCTGACCAACTACCACCGCTACGTGGATCAGTTCGTCAGCCATGGCCTGGAGCAGTTGCGCGATGACCCGCGCTTTGTGCGTATGGTCTTGCCGGGCAATGTGATCATCGAAAAGAGCATGGACAATGGCGAAGCCCAGTCCCTGGTGGCGAGCGTGGTCTGGCACCGCTACCAGATGCCGGCCTATCACCTGATCGCCGCCGATGGCGATGGCATCACCCTGGTCAACATTGGCGTCGGCCCCTCCAACGCCAAGAACATCACCGATCACCTGGCGGTGTTGCGTCCGCATTGTTGGCTGATGATCGGTCACTGCGGCGGCCTGCGTCAGTCGCAGACCATCGGCGATTACGTGCTGGCGCATGCTTACATGCGCCGCGACGGCATTCTTGATCGGGTTGTACCGCCGCATATTCCGATTCCGGCCCTGGCCGAGGTGCAGATGGCGTTGCAGGAAGCGGCGGCGCAAGTGACCGGCGAGCGCGGCGACGAGCTGAAAAAGCGTCTGCGTACCGGCACCGTGTTGACTTACGATGACCGTAACTGGGAGCTGCGCTGGGCCCAGGAACGTCCGCTGATCAACCTCTCACGGGCGGTGGCAGTGGACATGGAAAGCGGCACTATCGCCGCCCAGGGTTATCGCTTGCGCGTCCCCTATGGCACCTTGCTCTGTGTTTCGGACAAGCCACTGCACAGCGAGATCAAGCTGCCGGGTGCGGCCAACGCCTTCTACAACCGGGCGGTCAGCCAGCACCTTAAAATCGGTATCGCCGCACTCGACCTGCTGCGCACCGAGCTGCATTCGCTGCACTCGCGTAAACTGCGCAGTTTCGACGAGCCGCCGTTCCGCTGAGGCCCCATGCCGTTACCCCCACGTTCCAAGCCGCGCCCTGGCGCGGCCAAACCCGCAGGCCCGCGTCGCCAAGCCAAGGCGCCGCCGGCCGAGCCGCGGTTGATCCTGTTCAACAAGCCCTTTGACGTACTGACCCAGTTCAGCGATGGTGAAGGGCGCGCGACCCTCAAAGATTTTATCGATGTTCCCGGTGTCTATCCGGCCGGGCGTCTGGACCGCGACAGCGAAGGCTTGCTGCTGCTGACCAATGACGGCCAGCTGCAGGCGCGGATTGCCGATCCGAAGCACAAACTGGCGAAAACCTATTGGGTGCAGGTCGAGGGTGAGCCAACAGCAGAACAGCTGCAGCGTTTGCGCGACGGCGTCGAGCTCAATGACGGGCCTACCTTGCCTGCCCAGGCCAGGCAGCTTGAAGAGCCGCAGTTGTGGCCGCGCAACCCGCCGGTACGCTTCCGCAAGAGCGTGCCGACCAGTTGGCTGGAACTGGTGATCAAGGAAGGGCGCAACCGTCAGGTGCGGCGCATGACCGCCGCCGTCGGTCTGCCGACCCTGCGCCTGGTACGGGTGCGGATCGGCGACTGGACCTTGGACGGTCTGGATCAGGGGCAGTGGCGGGAAGTTCCGGCCAGGCGTTAAACGCCTTCGATATAGCCGATCACCACGCTTTTGATGATGAAGGCGAGAATGCCCAGGCCCAGCACGAAAAACAGAATGAAGGTGCCGAACTTGCCGGCTTTGGATTTCTTCGCCAGGTCCCAGACGATAAAACCCATGAAACCAATCAGGATGGTGACCAGGATGGTCATCATCCATTCTTCGAACAACGCAGGATCCATCGATACTCTCCGGCAGGTTGAGGCGCGCAATTATACGCCGCGTGTGCCGGTCTGACTAACGCAGGTGCGTCAACGGTAGTTCGGTGCTGGCCAGTACCTGGTTGAGCACGAAGCTGGAGCGTACGCTGGTCACCCCGTCGATGCGGGTCAGGTGGCCTAGCAGCAGTTTCTGATAGTGGTCCATGTCCGGGACCACCACCTTGAGCTGATAGTCAGCATCCATCCCGGTAACCAGGCTGCACTCAAGCACCTGCGGCAGGTTGCGGATCGCGGTTTCGAACGCTTCGAAACGTTCCGGGGTGTGGCGGTCCATACCGATCAATACGTAGGCCGTGAGGCTCAAGCCCAGCTTCTTGCGGTCGAGCAGGGCCACTTGGCGGGCGATGTAGCCGTCGTCTTCTAGTTGCTTGACCCGGCGCGAGCAGGGCGAGGGCGACAGGCCGATGCGTTCGGCCAGTTCCTGGTTGGAGATGCGCGCGTCGCGCTGCAATTCGGCAAGAATGCTCAGGTCGTAGCGGTCCAGTTTGCTCATGGAACATGCCTTTTCTGTTTCGATTGCGTCGAATTATCAATCTTTAGGTAAAAATTGCGCAAGTGCTATTTGATTGAGCAATCTTCGCAATCCTCTTGCGCCGCTCTAGCCCTATGCTTACACCCAGAATCACTGCCCGGACATCAGTCCAGTGCAGCTGGCCTTATCAGGGCAGCTGCGGCCAGCAACCCAACAGGGTTGTGCTCGGCCCCCGGGCTACACACTGTTCACAAGACAGCGTGAGGTGAGCCGACGTCACAAGCGTCGAGCACGGACAAAATTCTCAAAGGGAGACCCCAGGGTCTCCCTTTTTTATTGCCTGTAATTTTTTCTTGTGAGGCCGATAACCTGGGGTCATTCAACGCTCCGAGAGAAATCGCATGAAGTCGTGGATCTGGCGCCTGGCCGGTGTTGGTTTATTGTGCAGCAGTATCAGCCTGCTGGCGTTGGCCGAAGGGCAGGGTGGGTCGCCGCTGCAGTCGCGCCCCGATGAAGTGCGCCAGACCCAGACGCCGCGCACCGGTTATTACCAGGACATCCCCCGGCGCCATGATGGCTACCGCCCCGGGCACATCACCGATCGTATTAATGATCCGTACTGGCGTGTTCCGTACGACGGACGCGAGTATTTCTACTCCGATGGCTATTGGTACCGTCCGCAAGGCCCGCGTTATGTGGTGGTTGCACCGCCCTATGAGCTGATGATCTACCCGGCTTCCGGGCAGAGTCCGCAGCAACTCGACCGTGACCGCTATGAATGCCATCGCTGGGCGGTACAGCAGACCGGCTTCGACCCGGCCTCGGCGCGCTATGCGCCAGCTGCGCAGGTGATGGACAACTACCGGCGGGCGCAGGGCGCCTGCCTGAATGGCCGGGGATACAGCGTCAACTGAATCCAGTGGGAGCGGGCTTGCCCCGCGATGCAATGTGACTGACAGGACGCCATCGCGGGGCAAGCTCGCTCCCACCGAGTTCAGGTCACCGGGTCGGCATGCACCAGCACTTCTGCCTTCGGATACTTGCCACGTATCGCCGCTGACGCCTGGTCGCAGAGGGCATGGGCCTGGGTCAGCGGCAACTCGCCCGGTAGCTCCAGGTGCAGTTGCACGAACCAGTGACTCCCCGAGACCCGTGTGCGCAGATCATGGGCGCCACGCACACCGGGCACGCTACAGGCCAGGCTCAGCATCTGCTCGCTGATATCACCGGGCAGTTCCTCGTCCATCAGGATCGAGGTGCTTTCCCGGGCGATCTGCAGCGCACTCCAGAGGATGTACAGGGCGATGCCAAGACCAAAGAAGGCATCCAGTTGCGGCCAGCCCAGGCGCGCCAGTACCAGGGCAATCAGGATGCTGCCGTTGAGCAACAGGTCGGAACGGTAATGCAGCGAGTCGGCACGCACCGCGGTGGAACCGGTGACGCGAATCACCCGGGCCTGCAGCATCAGCAAGGCCACCGTCAGCGCCAGTGACAGCAACATCACCGCGATGCCGATGGCGGTGTCGCCCAGCGGTTGGGGATTCTGCAGGCGCTCTACAGCCTGTACGCCGATCAGCACGGCACTGACCGCGATGAACAACGCCTGGGCTATACCGGCCATGGCCTCGGCTTTGCCATGCCCATAGCGGTGATCGTCGTCGGCCGGGCGCAAGGCGTAATGCACCGCCAGCAGGTTGAGGAACGAGGCGACGCCGTCGAGCGCCGAGTCGGTCAGACCGGCCAGCAGGCTCACCGAGCCGCTGAGCCACCAGGCCACGGCCTTGGTCAGGATCAGGATACTGGCCACCGCCAGCGAAGCGCGGGTGGCCAGGCGCAGCAGACGTTGATGTTCAGCCGAAGGAGTCATGCTGCCGGGGGCGTCCTATTGGTGTTCAGGCGGCGGGCGTGAGGCCGTACATCGCCAGTTGCTCGACGCTGCCCTTGTGCTGGATCAGGCGCGGATCGTTGAGCGGCAGGCGCTGGCCCAGTTCGCTTTCGAGGATAGCCTGCAGCTTGCTGTTGTCGACCTTGCCGTCAGCACTGATGGCCTGATTGAGTTTTTCTGGTGAGACCTGAGCCGTGGTACCGCCTGGCAGGTAGATGGCGCCAGTGGCGAAGTCGACGCCGAATGCGATCAGGCCGGGGAGCACGTAGAACAGGATGCCAATGGCGTCGAGGGCAGCGACCACCGGGTCGATCTTGCCTTCGATCTGACCGCGCCGGTCAGGGAAAAAAATGGTGCCGCAGGCCGTCAATTGAGTCAGCAGGGTGGCGACCAGGACGCCGCCGATGACGCGGGAGGGAATACGCATGGAAATCTCCGGAGTGAGGGCCACAAAGATACAGGCAAAGAGCCGGTATCTACAGCTAAGACCATGATAAGCCGGGCTCGGTTCGCCGTTATACTCGGCGCATTGTTTGAGGGCTACCATGATTTCGTTACCGATCGATGCCGTACTGCCAGCCTTGCGTGAAGCCTTGGTTCTGCGCCATGAAGCCGTGCTGGAGGCACCACCTGGCGCCGGCAAGACCACCCGTGTGCCATTGGCGTTGCTGGATGAGCCGTGGCTGGCCGGCCAGACCATTCTCATGCTTGAACCGCGCCGCCTTGCGGCGCGTGCGGCAGCCGAGCGGCTGGCCAGTGAGTTGGGCGAGCAGGTCGGGCAAACGGTCGGCTACCGGATTCGGCTGGACAGCAAGGTTGGCCCTAATACCCGGATTGAAGTAGTCACCGAAGGCATCCTCACTCGCCGCCTGCAGGCCGACCCGGCCCTGGACGGGGTCGGTCTGCTGATTTTCGACGAGTTTCACGAGCGCAGTCTCGACGCGGACCTCGCCCTCGCGCTGAGCCTCAATGGTCGTGAGCTGCTGCGGGATGAGCCGCCGTTGAAGATTCTGCTGATGTCGGCGACCCTCGAAGGTGAACGCCTGTCGAGCTTGCTCGATGACGCGCCGGTGATCAGCAGCGAAGGGCGCATGTACCCGGTCGAGGTGCGCTGGGGCAGACCATTCCAGCAAGGCGAGTTCATTGAGCCGCGGGTGGTCGATTGCGTCTTGCAGGCCATCGCCGATGAGTCGGGCAGCCTGCTGGTGTTTCTGCCCGGTCAGGCCGAAATCCGTCGGGTGCACCAGTCGCTGCAGGAGGCGCTGGGTGAGCGCCAGGACATTCTGCTGTGCCCACTGCATGGCGAGCTTGAGCTCAATGCCCAGCGTGCCGCGATTGATGCCGCGCCACCCGGCAAACGCAAGGTCGTGCTGGCAACCAACATCGCCGAGACCAGCCTGACCATTGATGGCGTGCGCGTGGTGATCGATGCTGGATTGGCGCGAGTGCCGCGCTTCGATCCGGGCAGCGGCATGACCCGGCTCGACACCCAGCGTATTTCGCGCGCCAGCGCCACCCAGCGCGCGGGGCGTGCCGGGCGTCTTGAACCAGGGGTGTGCTACCGGTTGTGGTCCGAGGCTCAGCATGACCAGCTGGCCGCCTATGGCAGCGCCGAAATTCTTCAGGCCGACCTCGCCGGGTTGGCCTTGCAACTGGCGCGCTGGGGCGTCACTGCGGATCAGCTGTGCTGGCTTGACCAGCCGCCTGTCGCCGCTTATGCACAGGCTCTGGATCTGTTGCAGCGCCTGGGGGCTTTCAAGGCGGGTGGTCAGGACAGTTTGAGCGAACACGGCCAGGCCATGGCCGAGTTGCCGGCGCAGCCGCGCATCGCCCATTTGTTGTTGCGGGGGCAGGACCTGGGCTTGGCCGACATGGCCTGTGACGTCGCGGCGCTACTGGGTGAGCGCGATATCTTGCGTGGCGGCGGAGCGGACCTGCACAGCCGCCTGACCTTGCTCAGCGGTGAAACCCGCGTGAACAAAGGTGGGCAGGGTGGGGTGCAACGTGCCCGGCAACTGGCCCGGCAGTATCGTGGTTATCTGCGTGGCAAAGCCCGCACTGCGGTGGCTGATCCTGAGCATTCTCGCTGGCTGGGAGCGCTGTTGGCCCTGGCCTATCCGGATCGCGTCGCCCAGCAGCGGCGTGCTGGCGGCGCCGAGTACCGCCTGGCTAATGGTCGCGCAGCATTGTTTGGCGAGCCCGATGCGCTGATGAAGTGCCCCTGGCTGGTGATCGCTGACCTGGGCAGTCGCCAGGGCCAGCGCGAAGAGCGTATCTACATCGCCACTGAGTTCGATCCGGCCTTGTTCGATGGGGTGCTGGCCGAGCAGGTGAGCACTGTCGACCTGCTGGATTGGGACGAGCGCGAGAACGTCTTGCGTGCCGAGCGCCAGCGCAAGGTTGGCGAGCTGGTGCTCAGTCGCGAACCCTTGACCGGCCTGGATGAAGAGGCCCGCGCCCGGGCATTGCTGGAGCTGGTGCGGCGCAAGGGCCTGGAGCTGCTGTCATGGACCCCTGAGCTACGCCAGTGGCAGGCGCGTGTGGCCCTGCTGCGCCAGCTTGATCTTGACGCAGGCAACAGCAGTGAATGGCCCGACCTGAGTGATGAGACACTATTGGCTAGCTTGCCGCAGTGGCTGCAGCCGTATCTGGGCAAGGTCACGCGCCTCAGTCATTTTGCCCAGCTCGATCTGTCGTCGATACTGCGCAATCTGCTGCCCTGGCCGCTGCCGCAGCGCCTGGATGAATGGGCACCTATGCACCTGAGCGTGCCGTCGGGGTCGAACATCCGCGTGGATTACAGCGAAACGCCACCGATCCTCGCCGTGCGTTTGCAGGAGCTGTTCGGCCTGGCCGAAACCCCGCGCATTGCCCAGGGGCGCCAGCAAGTCCTGCTACATCTGCTTTCGCCCGCCCGGCGTCCGGTGCAGGTGACCCAGGACCTGGCCAACTTCTGGCGCAGTACCTATGCCGAGGTGAAGAAGGATCTGAAGGGGCGCTACCCCAAACACTACTGGCCGGATGACCCATTGGTGGCTGAAGCCACGGCGCGGGCCAAGCCGCGCAAGTAGTCACCCGGCAGATCAACTCAGGACGCTGGCGGCTCGGTAGCCTGCTCGCTGACCAGCATGAACAGGCGGAACATCACCACCGTACTGAACAGCTGCAGGAAGCTGTTGCCGCTATCAATAGCCAGTTGCGCCAGCGACGAAGGTTCCGGGATCAGCATCTGGCTCAGGCCGTCGATCAACCACAAGGGGGCGAGGACGCCGAGGATGCAGGTGAAGATCTTCCAGAAATTACCCGTGGTCATCTGGAAACTCTCGCGCATGGCGCCAATCGGCGGCAGGCCGCGCAGCACCAGCAGGTACTCGGCAAACACCAGGTGGACCATCACCCAGATTCCCGGAATGATGAACAGCGCGGCGCCGGCCATGATCAACAGCGAGCTGAGCATCACCATCAACGCGAACGACGGCCACAGGCGCAGGGCCATGGCCAGGAGGTTGCGCTTGAGTGGCGTGTAGCCGTTGCTGCGGGTGTCGAGGTAAAGAATCAGCGCGGCACTGTACAGTGGGTAGAACAACAGGCTGGCGAGCATGCCATAGGCCTGTGAGGCATCCTTGCCCAGTTGCTGGTAGAGCAGCTGGGTGCAGAGTGCTTCGAGCACCACCAGCGGCAGGCACAGCTGGGCGATGCTCAGCAGGTGGCGGCGGAAGAAATACAGGGAGTCACGCAGAACACTGAGCGGATTCATCGGTCGATATCGTAGTGAAAAAAGCAGGGCGTAACTTTAGCCCAGCCAGCCCCTAAGCTGAAGAAAGTTTCATCACGCCTTGTGTTGAATCCACGGCCTTGGCACCCCATTTTCAGTGAACCTGAATTCCCCGGCTCTTGTGTGAGGTTGCCCATGAACAGTGAAGAACAAACCCTGATCGATGGCCTGTTCGGCCGACTCAGGCAGGCTGAAGACCCGGCAGTTCCCCGCGACGCCCAGGCCCAGGCGCGCATTGCCGAGCATCTGCAGCAGCAACCGGCGGCGCCTTACTACATGGCGCAGGCGATCCTGGTTCAGGAAGCCGCGCTCAAGCGTCTGGATGAGCAGAACAAGCAACTGCAGGCGGATTTGAAACAGGCCAAGGCACAAGTGGCAGCCACCACGCCGAGCAATAGCGGGGGCTTTCTGTCGAGCATCTTCGGTAGCGGCACGCGTGATCCTCAGCCGCTTCAGTCGCAAGCATCTGGCTCCGCATCGGGCGGTGGCGGCTGGCGCGAGCCATCCCGCGGGTTCAATCAACCCGGCGTTGCTCCGCAGCAGGGCTTCAACGCCGCGCCTGCTCAGGCACCGGCCCGTAGCGGTGCCAGCAGTTTCCTCGGCGGTGCATTGCAAACGGCTGCCGGTGTGGCCGGCGGGGTCATGCTGGCTCAGGGCATCAGCAGCCTGTTCAATCAGCATTCACAGCCCGAAGAGGTGGTTGAGGTGATCAAGGAAGAGCCGGCTCCGGCCAGCGACAGCGGTGGCTGGGGGAGCAATGACGAGCAGCGCTTGACCGCTGACAACGGCGGCTACGGCAACGATCAGGGCGGCTTCATGGACAGCGATTACGGCAGCGATGATGGCGGCTTCTTCGACGGCGATGACAGCTTCGTCTGAGTGCGCTTACCTGCATCGCCTCCAGGCTGGCATACTGGGCGCCGAAACGGCCCCGGTGTGCGGCGGCCGGTAATAGCGCCACGGCGCCACGAGGAAGAACGGTGAAGAAGATCGCGGTATTCGCCGATGTGCAAAACCTCTACTACACCGTGCGCCAGGCCTATGGCTGTCACTTCAATTATGCGGCGCTGTGGGCCGACATCAGCCAGCATGGGCAGATTGTCGAGGCGGTGGCCTATGCCATCGACCGCGGCGACAGCAAGCAGCAGCAGTTTCAGCAGATCCTGCGCAACCTCGGCTTCACGGTCAAACTCAAGCCCTACATTCAACGCAGCGACGGCTCGGCCAAGGGCGATTGGGATGTGGGTATCACCCTCGACGTGATCGACGCCGCCGCACGGGTCGACGAAGTGGTGCTTGCGTCCGGTGACGGTGATTTCGATCTGCTGCTTGAGCGAGTCATCAGTCGCCACGGTATTGAAGCCATTGCCTATGGTGTCCCGGGCCTTACCGCCAACTCGCTGATTCGCGCTGCCAGCCGCTATGTGCCCATCGAGGGCAGCCTGTTGCTCAGGCACTAGGTTTTACTGAGGTTTTGTTTTGGAACGTATTGCTGTCATCGACTTTGAAACCACCGGCATTTCGCCCGGTGCCAATTGCCGCGCCACTGAGGTGGCGGTGGTCATGCTCGAACGGGGGCGCATTGTCGACCGCTACCAGAGCCTGATGAACGCAGGTTTGCCGGTCCCGGCCTTCGTTGCTTCGCTGACCGGCATCACCACGGCCATGCTGCGTAGCGCTCCACCTGTTGCCCGGGTGATGAGCGAAGTCGCCGAGTTTGTTGGCGACACACCGATGCTGGCGCACAACGCCTCGTTCGACCAGAAATTCTGGGATTACGAGCTGGCGCAGATCGGTCGCAGCCGCAGCCAGCGCTTCGCCTGTTCGATGCTGTTGGCCCGGCGCCTGATGCCGGCGGCCCCCAACCACAAGCTGGGCACCCTGACGCGCTGGGCTGGTCTGCCGGACACCGGCACCGCTCACCGGGCCATGGCCGATGCGGAAATGGCTGCCAACCTGGCCCAGCACCTGGCCGGGCAGTTGCGCGAGCAGGGCGTCAATGCGGTGTCCCACCAGTTGTTCTGCAGCTTGCAGAAAGTCCCGGCGGCGAAGATTGCCGAGGCACTGAAGACCTACCGCTAGGCTTTCTTGCCGTTGTGTTCCAGGTGGCCCAGCGGCAAGCGCCGCTCCACTGCGCTGGAGAGGATGATCGAGGTCTTGCTGAAGCCGAACTGGGCGACGCGATTGATCAACGCCTCCAGCTCCGGCATCGAGGCCACGGCAGCCTGCATGATCACGCAAGGGTCGCCGGTGACCCGGTGACACTCGGTCAATTGCGGAATCTGCGAGAGCTCTTCATAGGTTTGCTGATTACCGTGGCTGGCCAGGCGCAGTTCAATCATGCACTGGATCGGCAACCCGATCTTCTCCAGATCGACCTTGGCCTGATAGCCGGTGATCACGCCGCTGGCCTCAAGCTTGGCAACCCGTTCGGCGACCGCCGGGGCAGACAAGTTGACCTTGCGCGCGAGCTCTGCAAACGAGGCGCGGCCGTTTTCCAGCAAGGCGCTGAGGAGCATTCGATCGTACTTGTCCATGGGCTTCCTGAGGCGTGTGTTGAATCAAAGGTTAAAGGCGCTAATAACCGTTTTTTCCAAAGTGTACGGTTCGTTTAAACAGGTTTTGTAACTTATGTTTGCGCGCACGCCTTTCTAAACTAACCCCCCGACAATCAGAATTCGAGC
Source organism: Pseudomonas sp. GZD-222 (assembly GCF_049310525.1). Classification (NCBI taxonomy): domain Bacteria; kingdom Pseudomonadati; phylum Pseudomonadota; class Gammaproteobacteria; order Pseudomonadales; family Pseudomonadaceae; genus Pseudomonas; species Pseudomonas sp. GZD-222. The sequence goes on along the minus strand of NZ_JBMOWO010000100.1, from coordinate 2,413 downwards.
CCCCCATGCCTGCCCCTCGTCGCTTTCCGTTGGTTTTAATCGGCGCCTTCCTCGCGTTGTACCTGGTGTGGGGCTCGACTTATCTGGTGATCCGCATCGGTGTCGAATCCTGGCCGCCGTTGTTGATGGCAGGCGTGCGCTTTGTGATCGCCGGGACGTTGCTGTACGGCTTCCTGCGCTGGCGCGGTGTGCCGGCGCCGACTTGGCCACAATGGCGCGCAGCAGGTGCGATTGGTGTGTTGTTGCTCAGTTGCGGCAACGGTGGCGTGACGCTAGCTGAACACGCGGGCGTAGCTTCCGGGGTGGCGGCGTTGGCGGTGGCCACGGTGCCGTTGTTCACTCTGGTATTCGGCTTGTTCTGGGGGCATCGCAACACTCGCCTGGAATGGGCCGGGATCGTCCTCGGGCTGGTCGGTATTGCCATGCTCAACCTGGGTTCCAACCTGCAGGCCAGCCCGATGGGCGCCGCCTTGATCCTGTTTGCCGCCGCCTCCTGGGCATTTGGCTCGGTCTGGAGCAAAAGCCTGCCGCTGCCCCAAGGGCCTATGGCGAGTGCCGCCGAGATGCTGGTCGGCGGTGCTGCGTTGTTGCTGGCCAGTGCCCTGAGTGGCGAGCGCATGACCCAGATGCCCACGGCTGCTGGTTGGGGCGCATTGGCTTACCTGGTGTTCTTCGGTTCGATCCTGGCCTTCAGCGCCTATATGTACCTGCTCAAGCACGTGCGTCCGGCGGCAGCCACCAGCTACGCCTACGTCAACCCGGCCGTCGCCGTGTTGCTGGGCATCCTGTTTGCCGGTGAGCAGATCGGTTTTGAAGAATGCGTGGCCATGGCGGTGATCATCGGTGCGGTGGTGCTGATCGGTCTGCCACAGTGGCGCAAGCCGGCGACTGCAGTCAGCAAACCGCAAGCGCAGGTCGACGGCGAGCTGTGCAAGTAACAGCGGTTTGTCAGGAAGGGGCGGGCGGAACAAGGTAAACTGCCGCCATTGCTGAATTCCCCTGACGGTACTGCCATGACATTCGCCAAACTCGGCCTGATTGAACCCTTGCTGCGCGCGCTTGAGCGCCTGGACTACAACACCCCGACGCCGGTCCAGGCCCAGGCCATTCCTGCCGTGCTGGCCGGGCGTGACCTGATGGCCGCGGCCCAGACCGGTACCGGCAAGACCGCAGGTTTCGCCCTGCCGCTGCTGCAGCGCCTGACCCTCGAAGGCGCCAAGGTCGCCAGCAACTCGGTGCGCGCCCTGGTGCTGGTGCCCACCCGCGAGCTGGCCGAACAGGTTCACAACAACATCCGCGAGTACGCCGAACACCTGCCGTTGAGCACTTACGCGGTCTACGGTGGCGTCAGCATCAACCCGCAGATGATGAAGCTGCGCAAGGGCATCGACCTGCTGGTGGCAACGCCGGGGCGCTTGCTCGACCTGTTCCGCCAGAATGCGGTGAAGTTCAATCAGCTGCAGGCGTTGGTGCTTGATGAAGCCGACCGCATGCTCGACCTCGGTTTTGCCGAAGAGCTGCGCGCGGTGTACGCCGCCTTGCCGGTCCGGCGCCAGACCTTGCTGTTCTCGGCGACCTTTTCCGACGAGATCCGCCAGCTGGCCGGGCAGACCCTGAATGACCCGCTGAGCATCGAAGTCAGCCCGCGCAACGTTACCGCCAGCACGGTCAAGCAGTGGATCGTGCCGGTGGACAAGAAGCGCAAGCCGGAATTGTTCAGCCATTTGTTGCGCAAGCAGCGCTGGAAGCAAGTGCTGGTGTTCGCCAAAACGCGTAACGGTGTCGATCAACTGGTCGAGCGCCTGCGTGGCCAGGGTGTGAACGCTGACGGTATCCACGGCGACAAACCCCAGGCGACTCGCCAGCGTGCCCTGGACAGTTTCAAGGCGCGTGAAATCCAGATCCTTGTGGCCACCGACGTTGCCGCGCGCGGCCTGGACATTGACGACCTGCCGCTGGTGGTCAACTTCGACCTGCCGATCGTGGCTGAAGACTACATCCACCGCATTGGCCGCACCGGCCGTAAAGGCAACAGTGGCGAGGCGATCTCGCTGGTGTGTGCCGACGAAGTGCAACTGTTGTCGGCGATTGAAACTCTGACCCGCAAGACCCTGCCGCGCCATGAGGAGCCGGACTTCATTCCGGATCACAAGGTACCGATGACCGATGCCAGCGGGCAGGTGCTGAAAAAGCCGAAGAAACCGAAGAAGCCCAAAGAGAACAGCGGCAAGCGTACCTTGGGCCGCTGGATGGACAGTGGTGATACGCCGGCAGCAGCGCCTGCGGCCAAGCCGGTGCGCAAGGTGCCAACCTTCAATACCGGGCCGCGCAAGCGTAAGCCTTGAGGTAGCTATCGCGGGGGAAGACCGCTCCCCCCCCGCCCGTGGGGGGGGGGTTGTCCCGCGACCCGTTT
>NZ_JBMOWO010000099.1:0-6778 GCF_049310525.1 Pseudomonas sp. GZD-222 | reverse complement strand
GGAGGTATCTCCCGCGGGCCAACCCCCCCCCCCTTGCTCCGGGGGGAGCGGCCTTCCCCCGCGATCAGTTGTTCAGCCAGTCCAGAACCCCAAGCCCTGCCTTACGCCCGCTGGCAAAACACGCCGTCAACAGATACCCCCCGGTCGGCGCCTCCCAGTCGAGCATCTCTCCGGCACAAAACACTCCCGGCAATTCCTTGAGCATCAAGCGCTGATCCATCGCCTCAAACACAACTCCACCGGCGCTGCTGATCGCTTCATCCAGCGGGCGAGGGCGCACCAGCTCAATCGGCAAGGCCTTGATCGCCTGAGCCAGCAAGGTCGGATCGGCAAAGGTCTGTGCATCGGTCCGTTCGCGCAGCAGCGCCGCCTTGACCCCGTCCAGACCCAGCTGACTGTGCAGGTGCTTGGCCATAGAGCGGGAGCCGCGGGGCTTGGCCAGGGCCTTGTGAATGTTATCCACAGTGCGATTGGGCAACAGGTCGAGTAATACCGTGGCGCTGCCAGCGCGGTTGATGGCTTCACGGATCTGCGCCGACCAGGCATACACCAGGCTGCCTTCGAGCCCTTGCGCGGTGACGATGCACTCACCCAGGCGCGGTGTCTGCCCGGCGAGGCTGAGGGCGATGTTTTTCAGCGGCGCGCCGGCGAACTTATCCTTGAGCAGGTCACTCCAGGCGTGCACTTCGAAGCCGCTGTTGGCAGCCTGCAAGGGGGCGACCTGAACACCTTTATCCACAAGCCATGGCAACCAGGCTGCATCCGAACCCAGGCGTGCCCAACTGCCGCCGCCCAGGGCCAGAATGGTCGCAGCAGGCTTGAGGGCCAGTTCGCCCTGTGGATAAGCCATCCGCAAGCTGCCATCGGCATTCCAGCCAAGCCAGCGGTGGCGGGTGTGGATAACTACCCCGGCGTCGCGCAGGCGCTTGAGCCAGGCGCGCAACAGCGGCGCGGCTTTCATGTCGCGGGGAAACACCCGGCCAGAGCTGCCGACGAAGGTTTCGATACCCAGGTCGTGAATCCATTGGCGCAGGGCATCGGCGTCGAAGCCTTCGAGCAGCCTGGCGATTTCGCTGGAGCGCTCGGCATAACGTGAGATGAACGCCGGGTAGGGCTCGGAGTGGGTGATGTTCATGCCACCGACTCCGGCCAGGAGGAATTTACGTCCCACCGACGGCATCGCGTCGTACAGGTCCACCGCAAGCCCGGCCTGGCCAAGCACTTCGGCGGCCATCAGCCCGGCCGGCCCGCCTCCGATAATGGCAACGTGTGGGCGGTTGGCGGAGCGGGTGTCGGTCATGGTCGGCTGCAAGCTGGAAAAAAGAGCCGGCATTCTACCTCAGCGCGCTAGGCGGAAGCACTGAGCAAAAAATGAACAGTCGCTTCAAGCCCACGCGGGTAAAGGGCTGCAGGGGCTTTCACTCAGGTTATCCACAGGCGGCTCCACAGTCATTGTGAGTAACCCAGCACCCGCTGGGCACTGTGATGGAGAATCCCGTGGCGGCGCGCCAGGGCCTGACGGTCCTTGCTGTAGCCGCCGCCGATGAGTCCGACCACTGGAATATCGCGGCCCAGGCACTGGCGCAGCACCAGCTCATCACGGGAGGCGACGCCTTCATCGGACAGTTGCAGATAACCGAGGGCATCGTCTTTATGCACATCGACACCGGCGTCGTACAACACCAGGTCCGGACGGTACATCGGCAGTAGATAGTTCAAGGCGTCTTCGACCACCTTGAGATAAGCCTGGTCGCCCATGCCCCGCGGCAAAGGGATGTCCCAGTCACTCTGGGCCTTGCGTGCCGGGAAGTTCTGCTCGCAGTGCAAGGACACGGTGATGGCGTCGGGAGTGTCATGCAGAATTCGCGCGGTGCCGTCACCCTGGTGCACGTCGCAGTCGAAAATCAGCACCTTGTGCACCCGTCCGGCCTCCAGCAAGTAGTGGCTGATGACGGCGAGGTCGTTGAAGATGCAAAAGCCGGCAGGGTGGTCGTAATGGGCATGGTGGGTGCCGCCCGCTAGATGGCAGGCGATGCCATGTTCCAGCGCCTGTTCGGCGGCCAGCAGCGAACCGCCAACCGCCCGCACGGTACGCCGGGCCAGGGCTTCACTCCAGGGCAGGCCGAGGCGGCGCTGGTCCTCGCGTGACAACTCGCCGTGCATGTAGCGCTCGATGTAATCGCGGTCATGGGCCAGGGCGAGAATATCGTTGGGGCAGATCTGCGGGCGCAACAATGCCTGGTCGGTGGTCAGGCCGCTGTCGATCAGGTGATCGCGCAACAGGCGGAACTTGTCCATCGGAAAGCGGTGCTCGGCGGGAAACGCCGGACTGTAGTCATCGTGGTAGATCAGCGGCAGCGGCATGGCAGGTTCTTGAGCAGGGCAGAAGCCGATCTTGCCAGTTGCGCTTGTGGTTGCGCTACCTTGTAGGCAGACCGATGACTTTTCCACAGGCGAACTCAAGATGCTGGCTTCCTGGACATTCTGGGCGTTGCTCTCGGCCGTGTTTGCGGCGCTGACCGCCATTTTTGCCAAGGTCGGCATCAGCGGCATCAATTCTGACTTTGCCACCTTGCTGCGCACCGTGGTGGTGCTGATCAGCCTGGCGCTGATCCTCTTTGCCACCGGCCAGTACCAGTCGCTGGGGTCGATTTCAGCGCGCAGTTATCTGTTTCTGGTGCTTTCCGGGCTTGCTACGGGGGCTTCCTGGATCTGTTACTTCCGCGCCTTGCAACTGGGCCAGGCTTCCCAGGTTGCCCCTGTGGATAAACTCAGCGTGGTGCTGGTTGCAGTCTTGGGAGTGACCCTGCTCGGCGAAAAGCTCGACCTGCGGCAGTGGCTTGGCATCAGCCTGGTCACTCTGGGCGTAGTGATGCTGGCGTGGCGCTGACGACCATTCTCGGCGACGTTGCTACCCGGCGTTTGACCGGCGCTTGCAGGGCCAGGCGACCATAGAAAAACAGTGCCGTCAGCCATGTGCTCAGCCAGACGAAGATGCCTGCCCAAAAGGTGTGCGACATGTAGTGCCAGCCTTGCAGTACCCGCGTCGTCCCATAGACAAACCCCAGCAGTAGAATCGCGACCAGCAGTTTGCGCGCGTGTTGCCAGCGATGACGCAGGGCGACGAAGTACAGCGCCAGCAGGGTAAAGCCGCTGGAGGCATGGCCACCTGGCCAGCAACGACCGTCCCCGGCCTTGTCGAACCAGGTGAAGTGCTCGTACCACTCGGTGCGCAATTGCTCACCGCCGTAGAGGGTGGTTTCTACCGGGCAGTACACGCTGGTATGGCTCTTGAGGTAGTGAATCACTGTGGTACTCAGTGCGAAGGCCACCACCACGAAGAGAAAATCACGCCGATGCGCAGCGCTGAAGTGCAGCACTGGGGTGATGCGTGATTTGCGCAACAGACGGCTCTGGGCGATGTGCGGATGCCTGGCCAGGAGTGGCCAGATGAACGACAGCAGTGCACCGATGATGGCTGCTTCGCCGGCGCCGTTCGGCAGGATCCGCGGCCATTTGTGCGTGACCTTCTCAAACCATTGATCATGCAACAGCGGGAACTGGCCGGTGACAGGGTCGAGCAGCAGGTTGCTGATCTGACGGTCCAGTGAGGTCAGATCAAACAGCAGGAATACAACGGCGGCGAGCAACAGGGGCATGCCCAGATTGACCAGGTAATACGCTTTGCGCGAAGCGGCCTGCATGTTCACGTCCTTGTGCTGTTCAGGAGCTTTTGCCATTGGTCGGCGTTCATCTGGCCGAGAATTCTGGGTTTGCCGTTGGCGGCGACCGAGACGAACAAGGCACTGGCGTAGTCGCTGGAGCGCAGGCCACCTGGCACGTTCAGTTCGCGCTCCATGTGGTCGATGCAACCGCTATGGGTTACGAGTACCAGGTTGTGCTGCGGCGTCTTATGCGCCAAGGCCGCTTCGGTGAAGTCCTCGTCGCACTGTTTTACCCAGTCCTCACTGCTGATGGCCTTGCCGAAGATGAAGTGTGCGGTCTGTTGCGTGCGGACTTCCGGGCTACTGAACACATCGGCGGCGTTCAGACCCAACTGCTGCAAGCCTGTACCAACCGCTGTGGCCGCTTGGCTGCCGGCCACGGTAATACCGCTAGGGTCGCCGAGGCAGGTATTGTTTGAACGATCACAGCGTTCGGCATGGCGGATCAGCACGATCACCGCACCCTTGGACCATTCACGGTACACACCGCTGCTGTGCATTTGCTTGTCAGTGCCCAGGTCCACGATTCGAGTTCTCGTTGATGCCCATGCGGTAAGGGTGGCCAGGGCAAGTACGATGCACAGGCCGATGAACAGTGCTTTGACTGAGGCTGAACGTCGTCGCTTGAGCGGTGACAGGGCGGTGTTTGACAACATGCTGCTACTCCATAACGCACAATCGGATCGGGTGGCAGCCGGAAGGGCCAGGTACCACGAGCGTGGCTGCACTGTAGGCGGCACCCCGTGCAGAGCAGGTGAAGTGGATGTGAAAAAAATCTTCACGGTGCAGGCTGCAATTCTCTGCGCCTGCCTACGCTGTAAACTGCAGGTGATGTGTTCAGGAGCAGGCCATGACCCCCATACTCAAACTGGAAAGCGCACGGCTTGAGCTGCGCCAATGGCAGGACGATGACCTCGAGGAGTTCGCCGCCATGTGTGCCGATCCGCAGGTCATGCGCTACTTTCCCGCGCCGCTGACGCGCCTGGAAAGTGCCGCCCTGATCGGCCGTATCCGCGGCCATTTCAATGAATTCGGGTTTGGTTTGTGGGCGTTGGAGCGCAAGGACTCTGGCGCGTTCATCGGCATGACCGGCTTGCTCAACGTCGGCTTCGATGCCGATTTCACCCCCGCCGTTGAGATCGGCTGGCGCCTGGCCCGCCGTCATTGGGGCCTTGGTTTTGCCAGTGAAGCAGCATGGACCAGCCTGCGTTGCGCCTTTGCCCAGTTGGGCCTGGAGCAGGTGGTGTCGTTCACCAGTGAAAGTAATTTACCGTCGCAGAAAGTCATGCAGGCGATTGGCATGCAGCAGGATCTGGACGGGAGCTTCCTGCACCCGAAACTGCCCGAGGATCATCCGTTGCGTGCCCACGTGCTGTACCGCATCAACCGGGCCCAGTGGCAACAAACCCTGCGCGGCTGAATTGCACAACATACAGGTGCGCTATGACAAACCCTGTATCATTTGTCGCAGGTGCGCATTGCTTTGGAGAATCTTGAATGAGCCACGTGTTGGACGATCTGGTCGACCTGCTGAGTCTGGAAGCCATTGAGGAAAATCTGTTCCGCGGTCGGAGTCAGGACCTGGGCTTTCGCCAGCTGTACGGCGGCCAGGTATTGGGCCAGTCGTTGTCGGCCGCCAGTCAGACCGTCGAAGAAGCGCGGCATGTGCACTCTTTGCACGGCTATTTCCTGCGTCCGGGCGATGCGGCGATGCCGGTGGTCTACTCGGTTGACCGGGTGCGCGACGGCGGCAGTTTCAGCACCCGGCGGGTGACGGCGATCCAGAAGGGTCAGCCGATTTTCACCTGCAGTGCTTCGTTCCAGTACGACGAAGAGGGTGTTGAACACCAGACGCAGATGCCCGCCGTGGTGGGCCCGGAAAACCTGCCATCGGAAGTTGAGTTGTTCCAGCGCATGGCCGACCGCCTGCCCGAGGCGATCCGCGAAAAGATGCTGTGTGCCAAGCCGATCGAGATGCGTCCGGTCACCGCAGAAGATCCGTTCAACCCCAAGCCCGGCGACCCGGTGAAGTACATCTGGTTCCGTGCCGATGGCAACCTGCCGGACGTACCGGCGCTGCACAAATACATGCTCGCCTATGCCTCGGACTTCGGCCTGTTGACCACGTCGCTGCTGCCTCACGGCAAATCGGTGTGGCAGAAAGACATGCAGATCGCCAGTCTCGACCACGCGCTGTGGTTCCACGGCAACCTCAGGGCCGACGAGTGGCTGCTGTATGCCATGGACAGCCCGTGGGCCGGCAATTCCCGCGGATTTTCCCGAGGCAACATTTTCAACCAGGCCGGGCAGCTGGTGGCTTCGTCCTGCCAGGAAGGACTGATCCGTCATCGCAAGGATTGGGCATGAGCCTGAACGATATCCGTCATTGGGTGTTCGACATGGATGGCACCTTGACCGTGGCGGTGCATGACTTCGCGGCTATTCGCGAGGCCCTGGAGATTCCACCGGCTGACGATATCCTCACGCACCTGGCCGCTTTGCCGGCTGCAGAAGCGGCGGCCAAGCACGCCTGGTTGCTGGAGCACGAGCGTGATCTGGCAATCGGCTCGCAGGCTGCGGTGGGGGCAGTTGAGCTGGTGCGCGAGCTGGCCGGACGTGGTTGCCAGCTGGGTATTCTTACCCGCAATGCGCGGGAACTGGCGCATGTGACCCTGGAGGCCATCGGCCTTGCCGACTGCTTTGCCCAGCAGTACGTGCTGGGCCGCGATGAGGCACCGCCGAAACCGCACCCCGGCGGCTTGCTGAAGCTGGCCGAGGCGTGGGAGGTGGCGCCGAGCGCGATGGTCATGGTCGGTGATTACCGCTTCGACCTCGATTGTGGTCGGGCGGCGGGCGCGCGGACCATTCTGGTCAACCTGCCGGACAACCCCTGGCCGCAGTTGACCGACTGGCATGCGGCGGATTGCCGGGCGTTGCGGGTATTGCTTCAGGGTTGAATCCATCGCGGGGCAAGCCCGCTCCCACCACCCACTGGTAGGAGCGGGCTTGCCCCGCGATGATGAATTAGAAATCCCAACGCGTGGTCAACACGA
>NZ_JBMOWO010000098.1:0-13066 GCF_049310525.1 Pseudomonas sp. GZD-222 | reverse complement strand
CTCGCCTTCCCCCCCCCCCCACCCCACCTTCCCGTCCCTCCCCTTCCCCCCCCCGCGATGATGACTCAGAAGTCCCAGCGCGTGGTCAGCATGACATTGCGCGGCTCGCCGTAGTACGTCGTGTCGAAGTTGCCAAGCCCGCTCAGGTAACGCTTGTCGAACACGTTGTTGGCGTTGACCGTGAAGCTCAGGTGCTCGTCGTACTGGTAGCGGGTCATCAGATCGACCAGGGTGTAGCCGCCCTGCTTGATGAAGGTGTAGTCGGCGGCCGTTACGCTGTAGATCTTGCCGTAGAACGCGCTCTGCCAGTTAACCCCACCACCGACAGTAACCTTGTCCAGCATCCCAGGCAGACGGTAGGTGGTGAACACGCGCACCAGGTGCTCAGGCTTGCTGGTACTCATCGGGAAGCCGTAGATGTGCTGTTCATCGGCATCGCGGGAGCGGGCATAGGTATAACCGGCCGAGAGGTTCCAGCCTTCCATCAGCTCACCGGCGACTTCCAGCTCCACACCTTTGGTGGTTGCGCCGCTGGTGGCCTTGTAAATGCCTTCGTTGGTTTGCGGGTTGGTACCAACGGACTCGGCGACGTTGTCCTGTTCGATGCGGAACACGGCCAGGCTGGCGTTGAGCCTGCCGTCGAAGTAAGCCGCTTTCAAACCGGCTTCATAGCTGTCGCCTTCGACCGGGTCGAGGGTGGCGCCGTTGATGTCCTTGTTGCTCTGCGGCTGATAGATCGAGGTGTAGCTGGTGTACACCGAGTAGGTGTCGTTCAGGTCATACACCACACCGGCGTAGGGTGTGACCACACCATGTTGCTTGTAGCCGGTCGAACTGTCCGTGAACATCGGGTTCAGACCGTCGTAATCGTAGTCATCGCTGTACTTGAAGGTGCTGACACGGGTGCCGAGGATGACCGAGAGGTCGTCAGTTGGGCGCAAGCGAGTGGCGAAGTAGGCGCCGTTCTGGCTTTTTTTCTGTTCGTACTTCCCGTTCTTGGGAAAGTCAGGCACGCCGATGTCACCGTTCCAGTCGAAGATGCTGCCCGGCAGCACACCGCCTCCGAGGGTATCCCAGGTGGCGCCGGTCTGGCGTGCGTTCGAAGTGTTGAAGCCGACCACCAGATCGTGCTGGCGACCGAACAGACTGAACGGGCCGGAGAGGTTCAGGTCGGCACTGTTCTGCACTCGATGGCCTTCCCAGCGGCCCCAGATAACGCCCATGCCGTTACCGTCGCGATCCGGAGAACCGCTGGCTGATGCCAGGCGGGTGTCATGGTCGCTTTGCAATTGGTTGACGCTGAGTTTGAGCGACCAGTCATTGGCCAGTGCCTGTTCCAGGGAGGCGAAGTACGTGCGGTTCTGGAAGTCGCGTCGGCTCCAGTCGGCACCGGTGTTCAATGAGCGCGGGAAATCGGTACGGCCACCATCTGTGTAGTACACCGGGTTACCGGTCCAGGAGGTGCCGCGCGGTGTGGTGGTCTGTTGGTCGATGCCAACGGTCAGTAATGTGTCAGGGGTGATGTCGGCTTCAAGAATGCCGTAATACACCTCTTTCTTTTGCTCGTAATGATCCTGGTAGCCGTTCTTGTCCTGATTTGCCCCGACGAAGCGACCGCGCAGAGTGCCAGTGCTGTTCAACGGGCCGGAAATATCGCCTTCACCGCGATAGTTGTCCCAGCTGCCAGCGCTGCCAGTGAGCGATGCCTGGAACTGCGCGGTGGGTTTCTTGCGGATCAGGTTGACGGTGGCCGAAGGATCGCCGGAGCCTGTCATCAGGCCGGTCGCGCCCTTGAGCACTTCAACCCGATCGTAAATGGCCATGTCGACATGGGCGGTGCCCTCGTCGTACACGCCGTCATAGATGGTGTTGACCCCGTCGTATTGGTAGTTGGTGATCACCAGGCCGCGGCTGGTGAACTCTTTACGGTCGCTATCGTAAGTCTGGGTCGAGACACCGGGGGTATTGCGCAGCACATCCGAGATGCTCTGGGCACCCTGGTCATCCATCAACTGTCGGGTGACGACGGTAATGGATTGCGGTGTTTCACGGATCGACAACGGCAGCTTAGTAGCGGTACGGCTGGCGGCGGTGGTGTAGGACCCTGTGTTCTCCGTGGTTTCGCCAAGGAGCTGGCCGTTGATGCTGGTCGCCCCCAATTCCAGGACGTCACCGCTGCTGACCGGCACCAGTACGTAACCGCCGTTGGTCTGGCGCTGGGCCTGCAGGCCGCTGCCTTGCAGCAGGCGCGCCAGGCCTTCTTCCGCCGAATAGTTGCCCTGCAGCCCGGCCGATTGTTTTCCCTGGGTCTGGCGGGCATCGAACGACAGGGTGATGTTGGCGCGCGTGGCGAACAAGCTCAGGTTGGTACCCAGCGCCCCCGGAGCGATCTGGAAGCTCTTGCTGGCGCTCTGTGCCATGGCCTGCGTTGGCAGCAACGCCAGCATCGGCAGCGGGGCCAGGGTCAGGCCGAACAATGCCAGGTGAACGGCGCGAACCAGTGGGCGGGGTGCCCGGGGGCAGGTGCGGGACATGCAGGATTTCCTTCGATTGGCTGGGCAGAGGTGCAGCTGGATTTGCTGCTTTAACTGCGTAGCCGAATGAGAATGAAAATCGGCAACCCATTTGTTGGAATTTTTCACACTGATTCGATGCTGACCCAGTAACGGGTCATGTAGCGCACCTTGACCGGCAACGAAGCGGTGAGGTTTTCCAGGATGGTATCGGTGTCGTCGATGCGAAACGCACCGGACAGACGCAAGTCGGCAATACCTGGGGCGCAGCGCACAATGCCCGGACGATAGCGGCTCAGCTCGCTGACAAAGTCAGCCAGTCGCCACTCGATCACCGTCAACATACCCTGGGTCCAGGCACCCGTACCGGGCGTTGCACTATGCGCACTGCCGATCTGCCGTTGGTCGAAGCTGGCGGATTGCCCGGCGTCCAGACGCAGCATCAGCAACGGGTTATCCACAGGGTGAATCTCCACGGCGTGTTGCAACACGCTGACCCGGCTCTGCCCCGCGTCGCTGCGTACGCTGAACTGGGTGCCCAAGGCGCGGACCCGGCCTTCGGCGGTGTGCACCTCGAAGGGACGGCCAGCCGGATCGCTGGCGGTCTGCACCATGATCTCGCCGTGGTACAGACGTAACTGACGCTGTAGGCCGTCAAAGTGCACATCGACGGCACTGTCGGTGTTGAGTTCCAGCTGGCTGCCATCGCTGAGCTTGACCTGGCGCCGCTGGCCTTTGCCGGTGCGCAGTTCGGCCATCAGCGCCTGGGCCGGATCGCTTTCGCGCACGGCCCAGCCCGTGGCGCCAACGGCCATGAGCATTGCCAGGGTCTTGAGCACCGCGCGCCGACGCGCGCGTACACCGGCCAGGGTCGGCAGCGCGACATCGGCGGGCAGGCTGCCGAACTGACGCTGCAGCTTTTCTACCCGCGCCCAGGCCTGGGCATGCGCCTGGCTTTTACCCAGCCAGTCCTGCCAGGCCTTGAGCTGGGCATCATTGGGCTGCGCAGCGTTGAGCTGCACATACCAAGTCGCAGCGGCTTCCAGGGTGCGGTAATCCAGGGCTTGAGCCATTCAGTCGTCCGTCAGCAGCAGGCAGTGGGTCATGGCGCGGATCAGGTGCTTCTTCACCGTGGTGACCGAAATATCCAGGCGCTCGGCGGTGGCGACGTAGCTCAGGCCTTCAAGCTGCACGGCCAGAAAGATCCGCCGGGTACGCTCGCCCAAGCCATCCAGCAGCGTGTCCACAGCCACCAGGGTTTCGAGGATCAACAGGCGGGTTTCCGGCGAGTCGGCCAGGCGTTCCGGGCGGTTTGCCAGTTCGGCCAGGTAAGCCTGCTCCAGCGCCTTGCGGCGGAATTTGTCGATCATCAGCGCATGGGCAATGGCGCCCAGATAGCTGCGCGGCTCGCGAATGGTCTGGGCATTACGCGCGGTCAACACTCGGATAAAGGTGTCCTGGGCCAGGTCAGCGGCATCGCTGGCATTACCCAGGCGGGCGCGTAGCCAGTTTTTCAGCCATCCGTGGTGTTCGCTATAGAGCGTATGCAGAGCAGCATGATCGGGAGCGGGCATAAACGGCAACCAGCGCAGTAATTGATAATTAGTCGCATTATTGTTGTTTATCTGGATGTTTCGCAAGAGCTGGTGCTTGACCGGTGCAAAGTCGAGGCGAAGACTGGTCAGCTCTTTACCGGATCCAACCAGGAGGTTCGCATGACCAACAAGGCTATCTACGTTCAGGCGGGCGGCGGTTACGACAAGGTTCAAGTCGGCACCAGCGAGGCGGCTGCACCCCAGGCCGGCGAGATCAGCGTGCGGCTGCACGCCAACTCGCTCAACTATCATGACTTCGCCGTGGTCAGTGGCATGTGGGGACCGAGCGAGTCGCGCATCCCGATGGCTGACGGTGCCGGTGTGGTCACTGCGGTCGGTGCTGGCGTCAGCGAGTTCGCCGTGGGCGATGCGGTGGTCAGCACCTTCTTCCCGGACTGGCTGGACGGCCAGGCACTGGTGGAAGGTTTTGCCACGGTGCCAGGTGATGGCATCGACGGTTACGCCCGCGAGCAGGTGACCGCGCGGGCCACGTCGTTCACCCATGCCCCCAAGGGCTACAGCCATGCCGAGGCGGCCACCCTGACCACTGCCGGGCTGACAGCCTGGCGTGCGCTGATGGCGGACGATTCGCTCAAGCCGGGCGATACCGTGCTGGTGCAAGGCACCGGCGGCGTGTCGATCTTCGCCCTGCAATTTGCCAAGCTGGCTGGCGCCACGGTGATCGCCACCTCGTCCAGTGACGAAAAACTCGAACGCCTCAAGGCCATGGGCGCCGATCACCTGATCAACTACCGCAAGACCCCGGCCTGGGGTGAGACGGTACGCCAGCTCACCGGCAATCGGGGTGTTGATCACGTCATCGAAGTCGGCGGCCCGGCGACACTGGAGCAGTCGATGATTGCCGCACGTATTGGCGGGCACATTTCGCTGATCGGCATTCTCACCGGCGTTGCCGGCCAGTTGCCGCTGGTCCAGGCGCTGGTACGCCAGATCCGTCTGCAAGGTGTACTGGTCGGCAGCCGGGCACAGCAGCAAGCGATGGTGCGGGCAATCGATGCCAATGGCTTGCGTCCGGTGATCGACAAGACCTTCGCTCTGGAGCAGATCGTCGATGCGTTCCGCTACCAGGAAAGCAACCAGCATTTCGGTAAGATCTGCCTGGAGTTCTGATCGTTCCTCAAGGCCCGGGCGACAGTCGCCCGGGCTTTTTTGTGGCCTTTAGAAATGCCACTCCACGTGCAGGGTTGGTGCCGAGGTATGGGTACCGGGTTTGCCGTGCGAGCCGTACTTGTGCCGCCAGTATTCATAGCCTGGCCCGATCATCAGGGTGTTCTTGCTGCCGAAGGTCAGTTGCCCGACATCGACCATCAGGGACGTGCGAATCTGGGTTTCCTCCGAGGTGTCGGCCTTGAAGTAGTCCTTGCCTTTGTCGGTCTTGTACATGGCAAAGCCCTGGAACTTGAGAGGCACGCCACCCAGCTGAAACGGTATGCCCCAGACCGCATGCAACAGGTAGTGCGGGTCGAAGTCGATGTTCTCGGTGGCACAACTTGATACACCGCAGTGGTTCCATTCGTAGGCATACAACAGGCTGACATCCAGGTAGCCGGGTACATCGAACTTGAGTGTCGGACCGACTTCCAGCATGCGCTTGCGGTTGGCGAACTCGGTGTTCTTGTAGTTGAGTTCGATGCCTGTGGTCAGCGCCACTTCCTTGACCGGGCCAAAGGCCAGTGAACGCTCGAACACCTTGCCCAGAAACAGCTGGTGGCGGTACACCAGATAACCCTCGGTGGCCCCGGAGTGGCTGTCCTTCTTCGGGTCGTTGTGATCCGAGCGCAGCACATCCAGGTTGAAGAAGTGCTGTCCCAGTGAGTATCCGCTGACATGGCCCAACTGCAGGATGTTCTTTTTCACCTTGTCGGGGACACCCGGTTCGGTGAAATCAGTACCGTAGCGATAACCGATGAAGGTGTCGCTCCAGGTCATGGCCTGCACACTGGCGGCCAGGAACAGGACGAGGCTGGCGAGTAAAACCTTGAAAGAGCGTTTTTGTAATTGTTGTACGTTCAGGGTCATGAGCAATTCTCGGCATGCAGTGGTCCGTGCCCGGTGCGCAGAGGACGCCGGACAGGCCAGGGCTTGAGAGGTAGAGGGTGGGGGCGGTTTACCTGCCGCTGGCAGACGCCTCGACAGTGCTGCCTTCGGCACCAAGCGCGTAGTCCGCCGGCATGAAGAACATGCTCAGGGTGGCGACGGCGAAGAATCCGGCGCACACCAGCAGTCCCAGCGCCAAGCTGTAGCTGGCGGCAATACTGCTCAGCAACAACGGAGCGAATGCCGCCAGACCCCGGCCGAAGTTGAAGCAGAAGCCGGCACCTAAGGTGCGCACCCGCACAGGGAACTGCGCACTGAAGTAAGAGGCGAACAGGCTGGCGAAGGCATAGAAGAAGGCATACACCGGCCCCAGCCAGAACAGCAGGTTGTTCTCCCGGGTTTGCGAGTAGATCGCCAGCATCACCGCGCATCCCAGTAGCGACAGCAGGGTGGCGTTGCGTTTGCCGATATGGTCGGCAATCAGGCCGAAGGCGTTGATACCGATGAAGGCGCCGACATTGAGCATGGCAATGAAGCTGGACATCACACTGACGTTCAACCCTCGCTCTTGCACCAGATAGGTCGGTAACCAGGTGCTGGCGCCCCAGAAACCGATGACCGCACAAGTAGCAGCGAAGGTTCCGATTAATGTCAGACGGCGCAGTTGCGGGGCGAAGATCTCGCTGATCGACACCTGGGCAGTGACATTGGCGCAATGCTGGCGTTGCGCTTTGCTGGCTTTCCATTCGGCCGATTCCGGCACGAACAGGAAGATGTACAGCACCGGGATCAATGTCGAGATACCCGCGAGCAGAAACAGCAACGGCCAGTTGGGCAGCAGCGCGCCGGCCAGCAATGCAGCGATGCCTGCGCCGACCGGGAACGAGCTGAGGACGAAGCCGGTCGCGCGGGCGCGTTGATGAGGGGGCCAGGTTTCGCAGATATAGGCCGAGACAATGCCCCAGACACCGCCCAAGCCAATCCCGGACAAGAACCGCAACAACAGCAACAGCCCCCAGTCGCGGGTGCTGGCGACCAGCATGGTCAGGCTGCCGAAGATGATCAGCGACGCGAGCAACGCCTTGCGCCGGCCGAAGTTGTCCGAGTACCAACCGGTGGTGACGCCGCTCAGACCGATGCCCAGCAGCGTCGCCGAGGCGAGCATGCCGGCATCGTTGATGCTCAGTTCGAGGTCCTGGCGCATCACTGGCAGGGCAATGGTCAGCAGAATGATTTCCATGGCGTCGAACAGGTAGGCGAGAAAGCCGCCGATCAGTACGTGCCAACGTGACGGGCCACTACGCCCGAGGGTGTGGGTAGATGACATGTGAGTTCTCCTGCGATTGTTGTTTTTGTTTTGATGCAAGGCTGTGCACGACAAGGTTCAGAGCAGTACGCAGGCCTCCTCGAAGGTCAGTCGCGGGCTGCGCGGAAACAGTTGCTGGTGGTCGCCATAACCCAGGTTGCAGATGAAGTTGGATTTCACCCGGCCAGTGACGCAGTGGCTGTCCTGTTGTTGGGGTGAGAAAAAGGCCTGGTCGACTTTGGCCTCGTCGAAGCCCGACAGCGGCCCGCAATCCAGTCCCAATGCCCGTGCAGCGAGGATGAAATAGCCGCCTTGCAGCGAGCTGTTGCGCAGCGCGGTGGTCTGGATCAGCTGCGGTTGCCCGGCAAACCAGTCACGCACTCCGGGGTTGTGCGGGAATAGCCGTGGCAGTTGTTCGTGGAAGTCCAGGTCGTAGCCGATGATTGCTGTCACCGGTGCCTGCAGGGTCTTTTCCACGTTGCCGGGATTGAGGGCTGGCAGCAGGCGCTGCTTGGCTTCGGGGCTGCGCAAGAACAGGATGCGCGCCGGGCAACTGTTGGCACTGGTGGGCCCCCAGCGCACCAGGTCGTAGAGTGTTCTGAGTGTTGCATCACTGACCGCCTGATCGCGCCAGGCGTTATGGCTGCGGGCGTTGCGAAACAGCAGGTCGAGTCCGTCTGCGGAAAGGTGATCATTCATGAGCGTCTCCTTGCAGGTGGCGCTGGCGGGCTTGAGTGGAACGCGGCGTCAGCTGCGCTGAGTCCTGCGTACCGCCGAGGAAGTACTCCACCGACATCGGCGGTCCCCATTGGTACAGGCTGGAGTCGCAAGCGGCGGTGGCATTGGTGGGCGACTGGTGGTTGAACAAGTCGCCGTCGGTGAAGTGCTCGATCAGGTTGCCGGACGGGTCGCGCCAGTAATCGAAAATCTGGCTGCCCAGTACATGCCGGCCCACGCCCCAGAACGGGCTCCACTGTTGTGCGGTCATCCAGGCGTGGCCCATGCACTGGGCGTCGAAGTCCTGGACCTCGAACGAGGCGTGGTGAACAAAATCGTGATCGGCCTGGAACAGCGCAATGGTGTGGTGATCGGTCCATTGCGGGCCGCGGTTCAGGCGCAGGAAGGCGGCGCTCGGGCAACTGTGATCCGCGCCATCCACGATCAGGTCCGAGGGCAGCATGTGCAGCACCTGGCAGTACCACTGCAGCAGGCTGTGCATATCCTTCACGCCAATGGCCACATGCCCCAGGCGCAGTACCTGGGCAGGGCCCTTGCCCGGGCGCTGAACATCGCCAAAGCGTTGCTTGTGCTGCGCCGAATTGAGCGTCAGCGCTGCGCGCACGGGCATGGGTTCGACCGGGGTGATGCCATGGACCAGCTCGATGCGTCGCCCGGAGGGGTCATGCAGCACTACGCAGTGACCACCACCAGGGGCGTTCAGTGTCTGGATCGGTGATGCGCCGGGCAGGTCCTGAGCGGCTTGCAGGTCTGCGAAGCGTTCCACGGCGAAGGCAATTGCGGCAAAGCCCGGTTCTGCCGACTGTTCGATCACATACACATAGGGCAGGGGGCCGGCGCCGCGCAGGTACACGCGCTGTTCGCTGCGGTGGGCGACGACCAGGCCAAAGTCGAGCAAAAAGCGTTCGATGGACTCAAGGTCGGTATGGCGGTAGACAACGTGATTGACATCTTTGAGCTGCAACACGGTAGATCCTCCTCAGCCCGTGCGCGGACCAGGCGAACGGGCATCATCCGGATGAGAAAGGCAAACCCCGGGCGGCCGGGGGCGCGGGCCAGCGTATGGCCCGGTCAGTTGCACGATTGGCAATACCGCCCGAAAGGCTCGGGCGTTGGTCAGCCGCTGGCGGCTTCGGCGGCGATCGGGTTGCTGAGGGTGCCGATGCCTTCGATCTCGACCGTGCACAGATCGCCCGGCTTCATGTACAGCGCTGGCTTGCGCGCCCAGCCGATACCGGCCGGGGTACCGCTGACGATCAGGTCGCCGGGCTCCAGGGTGAGGGCTTCACTGAGCACCGTGATCAGTTCGGCGACATCGAAGACCATGTCGGCGGTGTTGGCCTGCTGGACAATTTCGCCATTCAGACGCGTCACCAGTCCCAGGCCGTTGGCCCCAGCGGGTAACTCATCGGCACTGACGAACACCGGGCCGAAGGCGCCCGTGGCATCGAAGTTTTTGCCGATGGTCCATTGCGGCGATTTGAACTGATAGTCGCGCACCGATGCTTCATTGAAGATCGAATAACCGGCCACGTGTTCCAGGGCGTGTGCCCGGTCGATATGGCGGCCACCCTTGCCGATGATCACCGCCAGTTCACCCTCGTAATCCAGTTGTTCGGAGACGCGCGGGCGAATGATCGGCTCGTCACCCCCAATCAGTGTCGAGGCGAAGCGTGGGAAGAAGGTCGGGTACGTCGGCTGCTCGTAGGGGCTTTCCTTGGTGTGCTCGGCATAGTT
The DNA here is from genome assembly GCF_049310525.1 of Pseudomonas sp. GZD-222. NCBI lineage: Bacteria > Pseudomonadati > Pseudomonadota > Gammaproteobacteria > Pseudomonadales > Pseudomonadaceae > Pseudomonas > Pseudomonas sp. GZD-222. The sequence continues at coordinate 3,119 of NZ_JBMOWO010000098.1, read as the reverse complement.
GAGGCCGACACAGATGATTTTGCCTGGCCGGGTCAAGGGCGGTAGCAGGCGAATGGCGGAGCGCTCGATCTGCCTTGAACTGCTCAGCACCCGGTGCGCCGCCTCAAGTGCGCCACGGCCGTTGCCAAGCAGGTGGTGCAGCGAGCCGGGGTAGCCGGGCTCATCGGCGGTCATGCCGTGCAACAGACCATTGTGTTCGACAGCCAGTCCCTGCTGCACGCCATCGCTGAAGTGGACAAAACGCATGATCACTACCTCTGTTGTTGTTCTTGGGGGGTAATCGGTCAGAGCTTTTTGGTACGGTACGTTACCGTACCCTTTTGCCGAATTTGGACTGAAACGCGAAGATCGTCAATGGTCGTGTCGGTCTTTTTTGGAATATCCAGATGTGCTGCTATGCCTGACGATCACACCGCAAGGCTGGAAGGCCGATGGGCAGCGGGGTACTCTGTTGCCCATCAGTCCAATTCGCCGGAACGTTGCATTCCGGTCAGGCGCGGGTGCATGGAACGTCCAAGGCAAGTGGAAAAACGGCAGAACATTCTTGGCGCTGCCACCGAAATGTTTCTTGAAGAGGGCTACGCCGGGGTCAGTGTCGACGCCATCATCGCCCGTATCGGCGGCTCCAAGCGGACGCTCTACGCCTATTTCGGCGGCAAGGAAGGGTTGTTCGCGGCGATTGTCGCGCAGTTGTGTGAGGACATCGTCAATCCCCTGACCCACATGGACCTCAAGCACCAGTCACTGCGTGATGCCTTGTCGACCATTGCCCACACCTTCCTCGACGTGGTGCTCGATCCGCGGACCATCGCCTTGCACCGCTTGATCGTCGCCGAGGCACTACGTGCGCCAGAGGCGGCCCGCTCATTCTTCGATGCTGCGCCGGGTACGGCGTACCGTTGTCTGTGTGATTACTTTGCCTGGGCCGAAGCGGCTGGCCTGGTCATTCCGGGCGAGGCGCGAACCCGCGCAATCATCTTTCTCGATGCACTGACCGGCAACTTCCAGCTGCGCTGCTTGTTGGGTTTGCAGGAGGTGCCGTTGCAGGCAGAGCGAGAGGCGCTGATCGATGAGGCGATCGCGGTGTTTATCCAGGGCCTGGCAGCGAAGTAGGTAGCTACAGGAGAGGTGTTAAACGGTCTTGCCGCTGGCGATCATGCCCAGGGCACAACGCGTGAGCACCTCTGCCAGGTGATGCTCGCTGGTCTTCATGTCATCCCACAGTGACTGGCCGTACAGCATGCCAATCACTGCATGGGTGGTAAGACTGATTTCATCCTCAAACTTGGCTTTCACCTGATACTCATCGGCAACAATCGCCTTTAGCAGTGCCCAATAAGCGGCTTTCAACCGCTGGGCCTGCAGCTTGTGCTCTTCGCTCAGGTTGACGAACTCTCGGCTCACCAGTACCAACCTGTACTTGTCATTCAGGCTGAAGCTGACGAACGCTTGAACAAAGCGGCGAACCCGTTCAGAGGGGGTGCTGGCACCTTTCATCCGCCGCTTGGTATCCGCCAGCAGGTCCGACAGGGCTGACTCGATAAGTTCGAACAACAGGCATTGTTTGTTCTCGATGTGGTGATACAGAGAGCCGGCATGTAGCCCGACGTAGCCGGCCAGGTCACGTAGTCCGATAGCCTGGAAACCACGTGTGGCAAACAGCTCTATCGCAGCGTCAAGCAGGCGGTCACGGGCGCTGAGTGGGGGATTGGCTGATGCAATGGCTGCAAGCATGGGGGACCCCTCAATCAATGGGCCGGTGTAGGAACCGGTAGCGATGAAGGGCAGTTGAATCACCATGCCCCAAGGCATGGACAACGATACCGGGCTGTTCCATCCGCCGTATCGTCCATCTGGAGCAGAAAGCGCAGGAATGTCGTAGCGGTCCCCGGTCACCCCGCGCCGCCCTGACAGGCACAAAAAAGGCACTTGCGAGATTCGCCAAGTGCCTGATTTGTTTATCGTGTTTGGTGGAACCGGGGGGATTTGAACCCCCGTCCGCCAGTGTTCCGCTTTCGGTACTACATGCTTAGCCGTGTCTATTGAGTTAATCCGCAGCCGCCCGACGGGCAGGGTGCTTTGGACGAGTTGTGTAAGTTTTAGCCGCTTCGTCCACAACGTACTGCACGGCGATCCTGTTCTGTATGACAATCACTTCGGGTTTACAGGCATCCCCTAGTGATTGCTGGAGCCGAAGCTACCAGGAGAGCGGGCTCAGCTGCTTACGCAGCGAGAGCGTAACCCTCGTAGTTTTCGTCATTGGCAACTATAGAAAGTTGCAACAGTGGATTTACGAGTTCTGTTACCAACTCGGCATGCACCTAGAGTTTCACTACCGGCGTCGAATCCTAATCGGCCCCATTTTCTGCTCTAGAAGCGTTTTTCAACGCTCAGGGCAAAGTATACGCCATCGGTCGGGCGACGTCGACTGCTGGTCTGACGTCCCCGTTCTGTTGCGTTACTCGCCAGTCCCACCATTGCTGCTCTTTTCGGTTTTTTCAAGGCTATCCAGGGCCTTGGTGGTGATGGCAATGCAGTCTTTGGTGTTGCCCGCCGCCTGAGCCGCCTTGGCCTCTTTGACTTGGTCGGCGACATTTTCACTCGTATTTTCGGAGGTGGCGCCGGCAGTTGCCGTGGCGTCGTCGATTTTCTGCAGGTTCAGTGCGCAGAGGTCGTCAGCCGCAAACACAGGTGAGGCAAGCAGTGCGGCGGCAATGAACAGTCCGGTAATCGCAGTACGCTTCATGTGAGTCTCCTTGGCAGGAACGGTCTCGGGACGAGGCCTTAATCGATGGACTGCGCGGGTTGCCAGGGGTTCAGGTGAATGTGTAGGAGCAACTGTCTGTCACCTGGTTAACTGTAGGAGCTGGCGATAGCCGGCGATGGGGCGCGTAGCGCCCCTGGCCCAGCTATCCCGGGCATCGCTAGCAACCACGGATTCAACCGCCTTCAAGTCAGCTGCTCGCGCCACGGTGTTCCGCTTTTGAGCATGGCATTCAATCGCACGATCAATACCCGCATGCAGGCAATCACCGCTACCTTCGCGCATTTCCCTCGCGCGCGCAGCGCGTTGTAGCGCGTGCCGAAGTCCTTGTTGTGCCGAATAACGATCCAACAGG
>NZ_JBMOWO010000097.1:0-35526 GCF_049310525.1 Pseudomonas sp. GZD-222 | reverse complement strand
TTATTTTGAAGTTTTTCAGAATTTCTCTTTCAACTTCAACCGCTTAACTCGCTGCGATCTCTCGTCAGCGGGAGGCGAATTCTACAGCGTTTCAATCCGCTGTCAACCACCTTTTTCACCGCTGCCGATCTTTTGATCGAAGCCCCTCCGGTACTACCTGAAACATCTAACTCGTTGATTCTCAAGGAGTTTTCCGTTCCGACTGCGCCGGAAGTGGGACGAATTATAGAGTAATTAAATCGTGCGTCAAGCTTTAATGTGAAAAAACCTATATAAAAGAATAATGAGCACTATATTGCTCATTATTCAGGGTTTGCGCATCATAAGCCCCTGCCGTCGACCTAGCGCGCCCCGCCTAACTATAAGGAACACCCTTTCCCAATGAACGCTCACCCCCGCAGTCTGGCCGCTACACTGCTCCCCATCGGCTTGCTGCTTATCGCAATGGCTTCGATACAATCCGGTGCATCGCTGGCCAAGAGCATGTTCCCTGTCGTTGGCGCGCAAGGCACCACTACCCTGCGCCTGATCTTCGCCAGCGTGATCATGCTGATACTGCTGCGTCCTTGGCGCGCGCGCCTCACTGCCAGCACCCTGCGCACCGTCATCATCTATGGCATGGCGCTAGGCGGCATGAACTTCCTCTTCTATATGTCCTTGCGCACTGTTCCACTCGGGATTGCCGTAGCGCTGGAATTCACCGGCCCACTCGCGGTGGCCCTGTATGCCTCCCGGCGCGCGGTGGACTTTCTGTGGATCGGCTTGGCTGTTGTCGGATTGCTGTTGCTGATTCCCATCGGTCAAACCGGCGGCGGCATCGACCTGGTCGGCGCAGGCTATGCGCTGGGCGCCGGTGTATGCTGGGCCTTGTACATTCTATATGGCCAAAAGGCAGGCGCAGAGAACGGTATACAGACCGCAGCGCTAGGCGTAATTGTCGCCGCGCTATTTGTTGCACCTATCGGCATTGCCCACGCAGGCAGTGCACTACTCACCCCAGCGCTGCTACCGATCGCGCTTGCCGTCGCGATACTGTCTACTGCGTTACCCTACAGCCTGGAAATGGTCGCCCTTACACGCATGCCCGCCAGGACCTTTGGCACATTGATGAGCATTGAGCCTGCTTTTGGCGCACTCTCGGGACTGCTGTTTCTGGGGGAAGTATTGAGTGCCGCGCAGTGGCTGGCCATCGGCGCAATCATTACTGCTTCAGTAGGTGCGACACTATCGATGCGCAAGGAACCCCCTGCCCTGGTCGCTGCTGACTGATTTGAGAAATATTTGCATTTAAATCCAAGCGGGTGATTGTGCCACGCATCTTCGATCTTTAAGCTGTCATGGATCGTCAACCCTGAAGCTATTAAATCGACAAGACAGGGACGCAAGGGAGCATCAGGAAGAAGCAACAGACACAGACCCGGACAACAGATCCGGCACGTATTAAGGACGGGAATGAAACGAATTTTGCTCATCCTGGCCGTGTTGGCCATCGCCGGATGCGCGGCGACTGCAAAAACCGAAGTCAAGCACGGCAAGCGGGGCTTGCATATCAACTGCTCGGGGCTCTCGTCATCTTGGAATAAGTGCGATAGCAAAGCGACCACGGCCTGCGGCGCAAAAGGCTACAAAGTGATCGCCCGATCCGGTGACGATGATGCAGAGCCTGGCGACTACCTTTTCGGGCTTAATCCAGCCGGATATACCAGTCGCAGCATGATCGTGATCTGCAAGTAACGAATCTCCAGTACAAAGGGCAGTCATTGAACTGCCCTTTGTACGTTCTAGCGCTCGGGATCAGAGCGCTTTGGCACGCTCCTGTAACCATTGCAGCGCTGCCCCATCGAGCAACGGCTCAAGGCGTTCCCGCACCTGCTGGTGATAGTCATTGAGCCAACCCAGTTCGCAATCGCTCAACAACTCCGGCAACAGGCAACGCGTATCAATCGGGCACAAGGTCAGGGTTTCAAACTCGAGGAAGTCACCGAATTCGCTGCGCCCCACCTCACGATTGAAAACCAGGTTCTCGATTCGTACCCCCCAATGTCCTGGTCGATAAGTACCGGGTTCGATCGAGGTGATCATCCCTGCCTGCATCGCAGTATGCGGCGCGACTGGAGCCTGATAAGCAATGACTTGTGGTCCTTCATGCACATTCATGAAGTAACCGACGCCGTGCCCGGTGCCATGACCGTAATCGACCTGATCAGCCCAGATCGGTGCCCGGGCGATGGCATCCAGAAGCGGTGAAGGGATACCTCGCGGGAATCGCGCACGTGACAACGCGATAACCCCCTTGAGTACCCGGGTACAGTCCTGTTTCTGCTCCAGGGTCGGCGTACCTACGGGCACCATGCGCGTGATATCCGTGGTCCCTCCCAGATACTGTCCGCCCGAGTCAATCAACAGCAGCCCATCACCTTCGATGCGTGAGTGGGACGTCTCGGTTGCACGGTAATGCGGCATGGCGCCGTTGGCGTTGAAGGCAGCAATAGTAGAAAAGCTCAATGAAACGAAGCCCGGACGGCGAGCCCGAGCGGCACTGAGTTGTTCGTCGATGTTCAGTTCGGTAACCGGCTCGCGCCCCAGTGCCTGCTCCAGCCAGGCGAAAAACTCGCACAACGCTGCACCGTCCTGCTCCATGGCGCTGCGAATATGGACCAGGTCTTGAACACTTTTTTGCGATTTGGCCAAGGTCGTGGGATTGAGCCCTTCAACCAGTCGCACCTGCGCCGACAAACTGTCGATCAATCCGCAGGTGACCCGTGCTGGATCAATCAGCAAACTACTGCTTTCCGGGATTTCGGCCAAGGCCGAATGAACAGCCTCATAGTCGCGCACCTCAATACCATCAACCCCAAGCACCTGACGCAGCTGCGCACCCAGCTTATCTGGCGCTACAAAGAGGATTGCCCGATCCTGGCTGACCAGCGCGAATGCGAGGAACACTGGATTGTAGGAAACATCGCTACCACGCAAGTTGAACAACCAGGCAACATCGTCGAGGGTAGCGATGAAGTGCCAGTCAGCATGGCGCTCACGCAGCACCCGACGTAACTGAGCGAGTTTTTCACTGCGACTGACCGTCGCCTCGGGAGGCAGATGCTGGAACACCGGACTGTCCGGCAAGGACGGGCGGTCAAACCAAACCTGACCTAGCAAATCCTTGGTTGTAAGCAAGCGCGCATTACGGGCCTTTAAGCGCTCTTCCAACTGCCGCGCAGAAGCCAACGCCATGACGGCGCCATCAACTGCGACCACCTCACCTGCTGGCGTTTGCTCTGCCAGCCAATCCAGCGGACCCGGTTTTCCTGGCTGCAGCTTCATCAACTCGATGCTGCTACCGGCGAGCTCTTTCTCGGCCTGCTCCCAGTAGCGGCTATCGGCCCACAGACCGGCAAAGTCCGAAGTCACAATCAAGGTGCCTACAGACCCTTGAAAGCCGGACAACCACTCCCGGCCCTGCCAGTAGCCAGGCAGGTATTCAGACAGGTGCGGGTCGGCCGATGGCACCAACAAGGCGCCAACCCCTTCACGACTCATGACCTGGCGAATAGCTGCCAATCGTGCGTTCACCGCTCCCTGCGTTGAAGACTGAGTATTCATGCTGACTCCTGCTACCACGGCATCCATTGTTATAGACGCAGATAATGGAGCAGGCTTCAGCCTCCGGCAACCGCCCAGAAAGGTTGCGACTGTAACGAGGCTTTGATTGCCTGCACCGCTTGATCGACATCCTGCTCCTGGGTGTAGCGGCCAAGGCTCAAGCGAATGGTCTGGCGCGCAGCTTGAGGATCGAGCCCCAGTGCCAACAACACATGGGAGGGCTGGTTGCTGGATGAGTTGCAGGCCGAAGTCGATGAGAACGCCAAACTATCGGCAAGGGTCGTCAAGTTGGGACTTTGGCCTTTGAAGGTCAGGCTCAAGGTATGGTCAATGCGCTGCTCGGGGCTGCCGTTGACCACCAGCCCGGGAATCTCCTCTAGTTGCTCCAGCAAGCGCTGGCGCAACTGTCTGATACGCGGCAGCTCTTCACGCTGCAGCTCACCCGCCAAGACAAAGGCAGCACCCATGCCGACAATCTGATGAGTCGCCAGCGTCCCCGAACGCAAGCCGCCTTCGTGCCCTCCCCCATGGATCTGCGCCTGGAGTATCGGCCTGGCACGCTCACCAACATATAGCGCACCGATTCCCTTCGGCCCATAGACCTTATGAGCAGAGAATGACATCAGGTCCACAGGCCATTGCTGCAAATCGATACCGAGTTTGCCGGCTCCCTGAGCGGCATCCACATGCAGCAATGCACCATGGCGGCGAACAAGCTTACCAATGCTAGCAACATCATTGATGGTACCCAGCTCATTGTTCACCAGCATCAGTGAGACCAGCACCGTGTCATCACGCAATGCATCCAGCACAGCTTCCGGACTGATCAGCCCTTGAGCGTCCGGCGCCAGGCGCGTCACGGCAAAACCTGCCTGCTCAATTTGCCAAGCGGTATCAAGCACTGCCTTGTGTTCAATCTGACTGGTAATGAGGTGGCCATTCTGACGCCCCTGGAACAGCCCCTTCAACGCAAGGTTGTTGGATTCTGTAGCTCCCGAGGTCCAGACAATCTGCTGCGCCTGCGCCCCCACAAGCTCAGCAACCTGAGCACGGGACTGCTCTACGGCCGCCCGCGCTTTCTGGCCATAGCGGTGCGAGGCGGACGCCGGATTACCAAAGTTACCCGAGGCACCAAGGCATTCCACCATCACCTGGATGACTCGCTCGTCGACAGGTGTCGTGGCGGCGTAGTCGAAATACAACGGGAAATTGTTCATCACAGCAGGGTCTCTGGTTGTCCATGCCTAGTAAAGAAGACGCTTCCTTTATGCGTGTAGGCAAGAGGTAGTCCCATACTGCCTCAGCCTTTAATAGATCAATAAATTATCAATTTTTATATTTATATAACAAAAGATAAATTGCAGGCGTTCTCGGTGAACTTCCGCGCGCCTCAGCCTTCTCAACAATAGGTCCCTGCACGGGAGGACAACGCTTCCCACGGGGACTCGTAGATGCCGAGGACATGCCTATGCCCCGCTCGACCGATCACAAGCAAGGCGTCGTGCTGCTCGATACCCGCCAGCACACCCCCGAACATGAACACAGCGTGCACCTGAAACTGGCTGAACGTCTGGCCCAGTTGCTCCATACGAACGTCGTCGTACCCACCGAGCTACCCACTGAACACAGTAACTTTTACTTTCTGCCCACCGAGACCCTCATCGACCCCGCTCGCTATCAGCAGATGGGCATTGCCTCGGCGCAAGACCTGTTCGGCGGTGTCGTGTCCCGACCCTACATGGCAACCAAGGCTATTTCTCACCCTCTGCCTGCCAATGCTCGCTACCCCCTGGGCTGGACCGACGACTTTGCTCGCCAGGCCAGTGATGCCTTGCTCAGTGGCTATACGGTATTCAGACTGGAGGACGCCAGGCGCGCTGCGGCATTGTTGCTGCACAACGGTCCACTGCGGATCAAGCCGGTGCGGGCCACGGCAGGCCGGGGGCAAACCGTAGCCACCTCGATGGACGAGGTCGAACAAGCACTTACGGATCAGGACGAGAAAGAGCTGAGCCTCTGGGGCCTGACGCTGGAGGAGAACCTGACCCAAGTGCAGACCTACAGTGTTGGACAGGTGTTTGTTGCAGGCCTCCTGTGTAGCTACTACGGCACCCAGCAATTGACCCACGACCATGCCGGTGAAGAAATCTATGGAGGCTCCGATCTGGTACTGGTACGAGGCGACTACGACATTTTGCTGCAATTGGAACTCGAAGATCCTCTGCGCCTGGCCATCACCCAGGCCAGAACCTACGAGCAAGCGGCACTCCATAACTTCCCCGGTTTTATCGCCTCACGCCGTAACTATGACATTGCCCGGGGCCTGAACAGCCAGGACAAGCTGCGCAGCGGCGTACTTGAACAATCCTGGCGAATGGGTGGCGCCAGTAGTGCAGAAATCCTGGCCTTGCAGGCCTTTGCCGCTGACCCTGCGCTGACCCGCATCCGTGCCTCGACCCATGAAGCCTTCGATGCGCCCGCGCTACCCGCCGATGCAACCATTTTCTATCAGGGGGACGACAGTGAGCTCGGAAGAATCTGCAAATATGCACGGCTGCGCGACTATGACCATCCATAGCGAGTCCATCGAGATCCATGTCGATGATGAAACGATCGCTGCGACCATCGTCAGCCCCGGCGACAAGGTCCCGGGAATCCTCTTCGTTCACGGCTGGGGAGGTAGTCAGCAGCGCGACCTGGCACGGGCCAAGCAGATCACCGGCCTGGGTTGTGTGTGCATGACCTTCGACTTGCGCGGTCATGAAAAGACCGAGAGCCAGCGCCTGAGCGTCACCCGTGAACAAAACCTCGCCGATCTGGTGGCAGCCTATGATCGGCTGGTCAGTCACCCCGCTGTAGACACCAGTGCCATCGCCCTGATCGGCAGTAGCTACGGTGGCTACCTGGCCACCCTGCTGACCGCCCAGCGGCCGGTCAAATGGCTGGCCCTGCGCGTTCCGGCATTGTACTGGGATGATGAATGGACAATGCCCAAGCAAGGCCTTGATCGCCAACGCCTTACCGACTATCGCCGGCGCCCACTCGGCCCTGCCGATAATCGCGCGTTAGGGGCATGCGCCGAGTTCGCCGGTGACGTGCTACTGGTTGAATCGGAACAAGACGACTATGTCCCGCACAGCACCCTGATGAGTTACCGTTCGGCGTTCGTCAGCGCCCACTCACTGACCCATCGAATCGTCGACGGCGCAGATCATGCGCTGTCCAGCGACCGCAGCCAGAAAGCCTACAGTTCGATCCTCAGCGCCTGGATCAGCGAAATGGTTATCGGCGCCCGCCTTGACCGCTACCCTCACCACTCGCCCTGGTATTCCTGAGTCGAGGGCAGTTGGCAATGCAGTCCGTCGGTGACACTGCGCGCCAGACTACTCAAGGTCTGAAAGGCAGCGAAGTTCACACCCTTGGCCTGATGCTGCTCGATCAACTGCAGGAAAGGCTCTTGTTCAAAACTGCTGGCCGCCGCTTCCCAGGCGCTGCGTGATTGCCACTGCAGGTATTGCAGCACACGACTGCCATCATCACTGGCCTGGATGCTCGCTCCGATCAAACCGGCATGGCGCAAGGCCAAACCTTCGCTTCGCTCGGCAAGTGCCTGAGCCAGGGCACGCTGGCGTGCGGGCACCACTTGGAACTCGATCATCTGGGTAAAGCACAAGCTGCGCTCTGGAACCGTCATGGGCATTGTCTCCCTGCCATTGAACTTGCGATGTGACGGCAGGCAGGGTAAAACCTCGAGTTAACTATAGGTCAAGAGATTTCTGCCATGACTCAGCCCTGCACCGCCGAAAAGGTCATGACCGTCGGCCAGTTGGCCGCCCGTAGCGGTGTCGCGGTCACCGCCTTGCACTTCTATGAAAGCAAAGGACTGATCCACAGTACCCGCAGTAGCGGTAACCAGCGGCGCTATCCGCGCGAAACCCTGCGCCGGGTGGCGGTCATCAAGATGGCCCAACGCCTGGGTATTCCACTGGCAACCATTCATGCTGCGTTACAAACATTACCCGTGGGCCGAGCGCCGAGTGTCGCAGACTGGCAACGGCTGTCCGAGCAGTGGCGCCAGGACCTGACCCGGCGTATCGACAAGTTACTGGTGCTGCGCGACCAGCTCGACGGCTGCATAGGCTGCGGCTGCATGTCGCTGCAAAGCTGTCCATTACGCAATTGCGATGATCAGTTGAGTGAGCACGGTCCGGGCCCGCAGTTGCTTGAGCCCGGCCCGGAAACCGCCGACTAGGCTAATACACCAAAATCAGCCGATGCTATCGATTACACGGCGCCGATAGTCGCTTGGCGCAAGCCCGGTGACCTTGTGGAATACCTTGCGAAATGCGCCTGGATCTTGATACCCCACGCCCCAGGCAATCTGGTCAATACTGCGGTTGGTGAATTCGAGCATCCGGCAAGCACGGCCAACCCGCACCTGCTGGCAATATTCAGTGGGCTTGAAACCCGTAGCACTGCGGAACCGGCGCAGAAAGGTACGAGACTCCAAACCTGCGCAGTCTGCCATGACCTTCAGGTTCACATCGCGGGCACCGCTGCTTTGCAGCCAGTGCTGGACCTTCAGTACCGCTTCGTCGCCATGATCCAGACGCGGACTGAACACGCTGCCCGGTCGCGCACCGCCACTGACGCGTTCTACTGCCAGAAAGCGCGCGGTCTCGGCGGCCAGGGTCTCGCCGAGGTAACGCTCGACCAGCTTCAGCCCCAGCTCGGTCCAGGCCATCAACCCGGCCGAGGTGATGATGTCACCATCATCCAGCAGCGGCAGATTGGCCTCAACCTTGATCGCGGGGAAACGCTCGGCCAGTGATTGGGCAAAATTCCAATGGGTAGTCGCTGGCCGGCCATCCAGCAGACCGCTGGCGGCAATGAAAAACACCCCGACACACACCGAGACCAACAGGGCGCCATCGCGGTGCCACTGATGCAGATGTTCACGGTAACGCTCAAGCAACTCGGGAGACGGTGCCTGGGTCAAACTCGGTGGAATAACCATCACCCGCGGCTGGTGACGCGCCCCTGGATGGCTATCGAACACCACTGTCACCCGCTGGTCATCACTTTCGCTCCAATGACTGACACGCAACACCGGCCGGTCCAGCGCGCCGAGGTCCTGGCGCAAGCGATTGGCAATCGCGAACAGGTCGGTCAGCCCATGCACCGCTGCTGCTTGTGCCCCGGGGTAGACCAACAGACCGATCTCCAACGTCTCGTTCTCTTTGGCCATTGTCAGTTTTTCCCGCCAATTTGTCGTTCGCGCCAATCTGCAAGCGTAGCGCTCAAGCCTATAACTATCACCACGGCACAACCACTCCCCAACACGAGGCTTTTACAATGAGCAAACACGCGCTGATCGTCATCGATATCCAGAACGACTACTTCCCTGGCGGCAAATGGACCCTGGCAGGTGCAGATCGCGCTGCCGACAATGCCGCCCGCCTTGTCGCCGATACCCGGAGCAAGGGTGATCTGGTGGTGCATGTGCGCCATGAGTTCGAGTCCCATGATGCGCCCTTCTTCACGCCGGGGTCCGAGGGTGCCCGGATCCACCCCAAAGTCGCCCCTCAGGGTGAAGAACCCGTAGTCCTCAAGCACAAAGTGAATTCGTTTCTGAACACCGAGCTCAAGGCGCTGCTGGATGAGCATGGAATCAAGGAAGTGACGGTGATCGGGAGCATGAGCCACATGTGCATCGACGCCTTCACCCGCGCCGCTGCCGATCTGGACTACAGCGTCACGGTAATCCACGACGCCTGCGCCACCCGCGACCTGGAATTCAATGGCGTCAGCGTGCCAGCCGCCCACGTGCACGCCGCTTACATGGCGTCTCTGGCGTTTGCCTATGCCCAGGTGATCTCCACAGAAGACTATCTGGCCCGCAACACCCGCTGAACCCGTCACCGGACAAGCCCGTTCCTGCAATCACCGCCCGTGGGAGCGGGTTTGGCCTCTAGATCACCACATTGCGCACAAACCGCGTCGCCACATCGCCATCATTGCAATAGGCATGAACGCAATTGCTGGCATAACTGAAAAAATCACCCACCTGCAGCACATGCTGTTGCTCGTTGATGACCAAGGTCAGGCAACCCTCGGCCACATACAGTTGCTCGCTCCAGCCATCGGCGTCGGCCTCGCATTGATACACCTCGCCCGGCTCCAGCCGCCACTCCCACAACTCCACCTCGCGACTGGCGGCCGAGCTGGCCAGCAGTACCGCCTTACTGCCGGGATGAACCCCGGCCCAGGCAAGCTCGTTGATGCGGCTTGGATCGCGGTTGTCAGGGGCCTGGATCAAATCGGTAAAGGCGGCGCCCAACGCCTCGGCGAGACGGTCCAAAGTGGTCAGGCTGACATTATTTTCTCCGGCCTCGATGGCCACCAGCATGCGGCGGCTGACTCCAGACTTTTCCGCCAGGGCGCTTTGACTGAGTTCGGCGGCATGGCGCAGGCGGCGAATGTTCTGGCTGACATGTTGCAGCACGGAGGCGCGCTGGCTGGCGTTTTTGTGCACTATATTGCTCACAGATAGGGTTTGCGCAGTATACTGCCCACTTCGCCGCAATTGTGCGTCGCCCCACTCCAGTGTGCAAGGCCATGAATCCGATCAACAGCGCAGAACGCCCTTCCGTTTCCTTCCGGCTGAGCAGGGCCGAACTTGTATTGGTGTTTATCACCATGCTTTGGGGCGGCACCTTTCTGTTGGTGCACAACGTCATGACCGTCAGCGGGCCCATGTTCTTTGTCGGCCTGCGCTTTGCCGCCGCCACGCTGTTCGTTGGCCTGGTGTCAGCTCGCGCCTTGTCGGGTCTGACCGCCACCGAGCTGAAGGCCGGCGTGCTGATCGGTATTTCGATCATGCTCGGCTATGGCTTGCAGACCTACGGGCTGCAGACCATCAGCAGCAGTCAATCGGCCTTTATCACTGCGCTGTACGTACCCTTTGTACCATTGCTGCAGTGGTTGGTACTGGGGCGCCGCCCAGGCCTGATGCCAAGCCTGGGGATCGGCCTGGCCTTTGTCGGCCTGATGTTGCTGGCCGGCCCGGAAGGTGGCTCGCTGCAGTTCAGCGCAGGCGAAATTGCCACGCTGGTCAGTGCCGTGGCGATTGCTGCGGAAATCATTCTGATCAGCCGCTACGCCGGCAAGGTCGATGTGCGCCGGGTGACCGTGGTGCAGTTGGCGACCGCCTCGGTCTTGTCGTTCATGATGGTGGTACCGACCCAGGAGCCGCTGCCGGACTTTTCCTGGCTGCTACTGCTCAGCGCTCTGGGCCTTGGCGCCATGAGTGCGGTCATTCAGGTAGCAATGAACTGGGCGCAGAAGTCGGTTTCCCCGACCCGGGCAACGCTGATCTATGCGGGCGAGCCGGTATGGGCCGGTATCGTTGGGCGTGTCGCTGGCGAGCGCCTGCCCGGTATCGCCCTGCTGGGTGGGCTGTTGATTGTGATTGCAGTGGTGGTCAGCGAGCTGAAAATCAAACGCAGGGAGCAAACGCCTGAGGCGCTCGAGGCAGCGAATCCAGGGCAAGAAGCTGGGCTCTAATGGCTGATTCCCGTCTATCCTTTGAAAAAAACTGTTATAAAAAAAACGTTTGATACACCGCGTTTGTAGAATTCTGCCACAGCTTCTGTGTTGGTGATCGACGGTACGCCACGTATGATCCCTTACAAACTCCTGCAGATTAGAAATCTATGTCCTTGATAGTGCTACTGCTTCTGCCGTTCATCGGCAGCTGCCTGGCGGCTGTCTTGCCGCACAACGCACGTAACAGCGAGTCGCTGCTTGCCGGGCTCGTCGCTCTGGTCGGCACCGTCCAGGTAGCCCTGCTGTACCCGCAAATCGCCGATGGCGGTGTAATTCGCGAGGAATTTCTCTGGCTGCCGAGCCTGGGTCTGAACCTGGTTCTGCGCATGGACGGCTTTGCCTGGCTGTTCTCATTGCTGGTGCTGGGTATCGGTACGCTGGTATCGCTTTATGCGCGCTACTACATGTCACCCCAGGACCCGGTGCCGCGGTTTTTTGCGTTTTTCCTGGCCTTCATGGGTGCCATGCTCGGCCTGGTGATCTCCGGCAACCTGATCCAGATCGTGTTTTTCTGGGAACTGACCAGCGTATTCTCGTTCCTGCTGATTGGCTACTGGCACCACCGCGCCGACGCCCGCCGCGGCGCCTACATGGCCCTGATGGTCACTGGCGCGGGCGGCTTGTGCCTGCTGGCAGGGGTGCTGCTGCTCGGCCATGTGGTCGGCAGCTACGACCTGGACAAGGTCCTCGCTGCCGGCGAGCTGATTCGCAATCATGCCCTGTACCCCGTCCTGCTCCCGCTGATTCTCCTCGGCGCCCTGACCAAGAGCGCACAGTTCCCCTTCCATTTCTGGCTGCCTCACGCGATGGCAGCCCCCACGCCAGTCTCGGCTTACCTGCACTCGGCGACCATGGTCAAAGCCGGCGTGTTCCTTCTGGCGCGCCTGTGGCCGGTGCTTTCCGGCAGCGAGGAATGGTTCTGGATCGTCGGCGGCGCCGGCGCCTGTACCCTGTTGCTGGGTGCGTTCGCAGCCATGTTCCAGAACGATCTCAAAGGCCTGCTGGCCTACTCGACCATCAGCCATCTGGGCCTGATTACCCTGCTGCTGGGGCTGAACAGTCCGCTGGCAGCAGTGGCCGCAGTGTTCCACATCCTCAACCATGCCACCTTCAAAGCCTCGTTGTTCATGGCGGCAGGCATCATCGACCATGAAAGCGGCACCCGTGACATCCGTCGCCTTAGCGGCCTGTTCCGGCTGATACCCTTCACTGCAACTCTGGCCATGGTGGCGAGCGCCTCCATGGCCGGGGTGCCGTTGATGAACGGCTTCCTGTCCAAGGAAATGTTCTTCGCCGAAACCGTGTTCATCAACTCCAGCGCCTGGATCGAAGCTGCCCTGCCAGTAATCGCCACCCTCGCCGGTACCTTCAGCGTGGCCTATGCCCTGCGTTTTACCGTCGATGTGTTTTTCGGTCCGCCGGCAACTGATTTGCCCCACACCCCTCACGAGCCACCGCGCTGGATGCGTGCGCCGGTCGAACTGCTGGTGCTTACCTGCCTGGTGGTGGGCATGTTTCCGGCCCAATCGGTCGGGCCGTTGCTGGCCGCTGCCGCCTTGCCGGTAGTGGGCGGTACGTTGCCCGAATACAGCCTGGCGATCTGGCATGGCTGGAACGCCCCGCTGATCATGAGCTTGATCGCCATGACCGGCGGTATCCTCCTTTACCTGCTGCTGCGCAACCAGCTCAAGCTCGGCCGTTTCCCTTGTCCGCCGCTGATCGGGCGCTTCAATGGCAAGCGCCTGTTCGAACATGCCCAAGTGCTGCTGATGCGCACCGCTCGGCGCTTCGAACGCGTGATGACCACCCGACGCCTGCAAAAGCAGCTGTTCATGCTGGTGCTGGCAGCACTGCTGGCAGGTCTGCTGCCGATGCTGCAAAGCGGATTGAGCTGGGGCGATCGACCGAAAATTCCGGGCTCTGGCGTCTTTGTCACCCTATGGCTGATCGCCATTGCCTGCGCCCTGGGTGCGGCCTGGCAAGCCAAGTACCACCGACTGGCGGCCCTGACCATGGTCAGCGTCTGCGGCTTGATGACCTGCATCACCTTTGTCTGGTTCTCGGCACCCGATCTGGCCTTGACCCAACTGGCGGTTGAAGTGGTGACCACCGTGCTGATCCTCCTCGGTCTGCGCTGGTTGCCACGTCGAATCGAAGGGGTTTCGCCCCTTCCCGGCAGCCGGGAACAAGCCCGCATGCGGCGCTTGCGCGACCTGATCCTGGCGGTCCTGGTTGGCGGCGGCATGGCTGTGCTGTCTTATGCGATGCTGACCCGCCCAACGCCAAACGACATCTCTTCGTTCTACTTGAGCCGGGCCCTGCCCGAAGGCGGCGGCAGCAACGTGGTCAACGTCATGCTCGTTGACTTCCGCGGTTTCGATACCCTGGGTGAAGTCACCGTGCTGGTCGCTGTGGCGCTGGCAGTGTTTGCTCTGCTGCGACGTTTCCGTCCCCCCCGCGAAAGCATGCAACTGCCGGCCCAGCAGCGTCTGCTGGCGCCTGATGTGGTCACCGATCTGATCAACCCGCGTCAGGCTGCCGACACCGCCCTCGGCTTCATGATGGTCCCTGCGGTACTGGTGCGCCTGCTGCTGCCTATCGCCCTGGTGGTGTCGATGTACTTGTTCATGCGCGGGCACAACCAGCCCGGCGGTGGATTCGTCGCGGGCCTGGTGATGTCGGTGGCCTTTATCCTCCAGTACATGGTTGCCGGTACCCAGTGGGTAGAGGCACAAATGAGCCTGCGGCCCTTGCGCTGGATGGGTACCGGGTTGCTCTGCGCCACCCTCACCGGCGGCGGAGCCATGCTGCTCGGGTACCCGTTCCTGACGACGCACACCGCCCACCTGCACTTGCCGCTGCTGGGGGATATCCATTTCGCCAGCGCGCTGTTCTTCGATGTCGGCATTTTTACCGTGGTAGTCGGTTCGACCCTGTTGATTCTCACTGCCTTGGCTCACCAGTCGGTGCGTGGACACCGTCCGGCCAGCCAAGCTAAAGCCACCCAGACAGGAGCCGCCTGATGGAAGAAGTCATTGCAATCGCCATTGGAGTACTCGCTGCTTCCGGAGTCTGGCTGATCCTGCGCCCACGAACCTTCCAGGTGGTAATGGGCCTGTGCTTGCTGTCCTATGGGGTCAACCTGTTCATCTTCAGCATGGGCAGCCTGTTCATCGGCAAGGAACCCATCATTAAGGATGGCGTGCCCCAGGACCTGCTCAACTACACCGACCCCTTGCCCCAGGCGCTGGTGCTCACCGCCATCGTCATCAGCTTTGCCATGACCGCGCTGTTTCTCGTGGTGTTGTTGGCATCACGCGGGTTGACCGGCACCGACCACGTGGACGGCCGGGAGCCCAACGAATGAGCTTCATGAACCAGCTGATTATCGCGCCAATCCTGCTGCCATTGCTCACGGCGGCACTGATGTTGCTGCTGGGTGAAAAGCGCAGGCCGCTCAAGGCTCGCCTGAACCTGTTCTCCAGCCTGCTGGGGCTGGCGATCTCGATTACCTTGTTGCTGTGGGTCCAGGAACAGGGCCAGGCCAGCTCGATCGGTGTCTACCTCCCGGGCAACTGGCCAGCGCCCTTCGGTATCGCCCTGGTGGTTGATCGACTGTCCGCGCTGATGCTGGTGCTGACAGGCATCATTGGGGTCAGCGCCCTGCTGTTCGCCATGGCACGTTGGGACAGCGCCGGGGCTAGCTTCCATGCCCTGTTCCAGATTCAGCTGATGGGCCTCTACGGGGCATTCCTGACCGCCGACCTGTTCAACCTGTTCGTGTTCTTTGAGGTGCTGCTAGCGGCGTCCTATGGGTTACTTCTGCACGGATCCGGCCGCGCGCGGGTCAAGGCCGGCCTGCATTACATCGCCATCAACCTGTTCGCGTCCTCGCTGTTTCTGGTCGGCGCAGCAATGCTTTATGGCGTCACCGGCACACTGAACATGGCCGATCTGGCCCTGAAAATCCCGCTCGTACCGGAAGCTGATCGCGGCCTGCTACACGCCGGTGCGGCAATTCTGGCCATAGCCTTCCTGGCCAAGGCCGGGATCTGGCCGTTGAACTTCTGGCTGGTGCCGGCGTATTCCGCCGCCAGTGCGCCTGTAGCCGCACTGTTCGCAATCATGACCAAAGTCGGCTTCTATACCGTGCTGCGCTTATGGACACTGCTGTTTTCCGGGCAGGCAGGTGCCTCGGCGTTCTTTGGTGGTGACTGGCTGGTGTATGGCGGCCTGGCAACGCTAGGCTGCGCGGCCGTGTCAATCCTCGCCGCCCAGCGCCTGGAGCGCATGGCGAGCCTGAGCATCCTCGCCTCGGCAGGTACCCTGATGGCTGCCATCGGCTTCGGCCAGGTGACACTGACCGCCGGGGCCCTGTTCTATCTGGTCAGTTCGACCCTCGCTCTGTGCGCCCTGTTCCTGCTGGCCGAGCTGATCGAGCGCTCACGCTCGGCAAACGAGCTGCCCCTCGATGACGACGACTGCCATCCCTCGCCGCTCGAATCTCTGCACCCGCCCAAAGGCATCAACCTTGATGACGAGCAGAAGGCGGTAATCGGCCAGGTGATTCCGTGGACCATGGCATTCCTGGGCTTGAGCTTTATCGCTTGTGCGTTGTTGATCATCGGCATGCCGCCCCTGTCAGGTTTCATCGGCAAAATCAGCCTGATTGCCGCGCTGTTCAACCCTCAGGGTCTGGGAATCGCTCCCGAGCAACCACTCTCTATCCAGGGCTGGGCTTTGGTAGCACTGCTCATACTTTCTGGCCTGGCCTCGATGATTGCCCTTACCCGAGTGGGCATCCAACGTTTCTGGACCCCTCAAGAACGTCCATCGCCAGCACTGCGTCGTTACGAATGCATCCCCATCGTGGTCCTGCTCGGGCTGTGCATCGCCTTGAGCGTGCGCGCCGAACCGCTGCTGCGTTACACCCAGGACACGGCTGCAAGCCTTCAGGACCCTGAGCAATATGTCAGCGCAGTGCTCAGCACCCGGCCTATCCCCGGCCCTACCAGCCAGGCCGCCAGCGCACAGGTGCAACCATGAAGCGTCTGTTTCCCGCACCATTGCTGTCGCTGTCTCTGTTCCTGCTGTGGCTGGTGCTGAACCTGTCGGTCAGTCCGGGCAACCTGTTGTTAGCTGCCTTGCTGGGTGTGTTTGCCCCGATCCTGATGGCGCCGCTACGACCGGTGTCGGCATCCATTCGCCACCCCTGGACGGTTCTACGCCTGATCCTGCGGGTCGGTGTTGATGTGCTGATCTCCAACCTGCAGGTGGCCCGTGGCGTCTGGACAGCCAAGCGCCGCGCCCCTCGCTCACGCTTCGTGCATATTCCACTGGACTTGCGCGATGCCCACGGCCTGGCGGCCTTGTCGATGATCACCACAGTGATCCCTGGGACTATCTGGTCGGAGCTGGCACTGGATCGCAGCATTCTGCTGTTGCATGTGTTTGATCTGGACGATGAAACGCACTTCATCGAACACTTCAAACAGACCTATGAACGCCCGCTGATGGAGATTTTCGAATGACTGGCCTGCTTGCCAACGCCATTCTCGCCAGCCTGTTCATCTTTGCCCTGGCCATGGCCCTGACCCTCGTCCGGCTATTTCGCGGCCCCTCCGCTCAGGATCGGGTCCTCGCGCTGGATTACCTGTACATCCTGGCGATGCTGATGATGCTGGTGCTGGGTATTCGTTATGCCAGTGACACCTACTTCGAGGGGGCGTTGTTGATTGCCTTGTTCGGTTTCGTCGGATCGTTTGCCCTGGCCAAGTTCCTGTTGCGTGGCGAGGTAATCGAATGAACAACCTGAACGAGTTGCCTTTCTGGGTCGAGTTGCTGGTTGCGGTGCTGTTGTTGCTCAGCAGCCTGTTTGCCCTGAGCGGGGCGCTGGGCCTGATTCGCCTGAAAGAGTTCTTTCAGCGCATGCACTCGCCCGCCCTGGCCTCAACCCTGGGAACCTGGTGTGTCGCGCTGGCCTCGATCCTGTATTTCTCGGCGCTCAAGCAGGGACCGGTGCTGCATGCCTGGTTGATCCCGATCCTGATGGCTATCACCGTACCGGTAACCACCTTGCTACTGGCGCGGGCCGCACTGTTCCGCAAACGCATGGCTGGAGACAAGGTACCGGAAGAAATCAGCAGCGGCCGGGATCGAGGCAACTAAGGCCTATCCGGTCAGTATCTGCAGTTCACGGCGGACCATAGCCGCATACTCGGGTGGGCTCAGTTGATACAACTGGGTGGCCACCCAATCAAACCATGCCCCCTGCAGGCGGTCGCGTTGCGCAAGCCATAGCTCGGCCTGCTCACGGGCCCGCGCCTGGTGCAGTGCATGAAACTCGGCACGCCCCTGTGGCGCGTCAGTTGACGCGCTCACTCGCTGGCCTTGAACGTGGTCAGCTCACCTTTCTGCCATTTGGCCACCTTGCGGGTGGCAGCCTTGAGGGTCTTGCTCAGGCCTTCCTGTAGCTGCTCGTGAGCGGCAAAGATCAATACTACGCTTTGACCTTCTTTCAGGACGATGCCCTCGCCCTCAGGCACCGAGACAAACGCATAGTCACCCAGGCCATAGACGGTAAGTTTGATGTCACGAAAACGAACTTCCAACTTGCCACCTTCGCGACTGGGCAATACAGCAGCGCGGAAATGATCACCGACTTTGAGCTCCAAGCGCGGTTTGTCGTCGACAACCAGTGCTGTCTCAGTGTCGATTTCAGCCATGTACAGGCTTTCCGCGTTCTGCTCGGTGACATAGACAAAACGCGATTGAAACTGTTTGACCAATTTGGCCCGAAGATCGCCCAGCACAAACAAGGCGTGCATATCCAGATTACTGACTGCCAATGAAAGATTCCTCAAAACGATTACACGACGTCACCGCAGGGCTCGCAAGGCACCGTGAAGGCAACGACACTTCAACGTCGAAGTCTGAAAGACTAATGGGTAAATGCTCGAAGCGTCTGTGTGGGCGGGCGTTGCAACGTGCAGGAATTGTCACCCCTGCAAGCCAGCCAAGGCCTCACGACAGGCATCCGGCGGATTTCCGTCAACGGAAACGTACTTTCTGACATCAAAATTGCCAGGAAAATGCGATAGATACATACATCCATCCCCTCGGCAGAACGGGGTCCCGGATCGCATCTACATATCACAAGGAAGGAATATGCACGAAAACACCGAAATCCGTCGAGAGGCAGGCAACATTTCTTACATCAACAGCGGCCTAGGTTCAAACGTGAACCGCATGCGTTACATCGTGGTACCGGCCGGTATCAACTTCTTTCACATCACTGAGCACGCTAGCGGACAGGTAAAGGGTTTCCGTTGCAGACATATTGATGCCTGCGAGTTGGCTCGAACGCTGGAACGTTGAAATTGCCTTCAAACGGCCTGGCGTACTGCCCTGGGCCGTTGCTCACCCTGTAGCTGCTCCCTCCACGCGATCTGACACTCTACCGCCTCGCCGCGACTGGCGAAGGCAGTTCCGCGCCGCTCACCATCGACCAGCACTACCCAACACACTCGCTTACCAGCCGCTTGCAAGGAAGCAGGGACACCACTACCAATCATCACGGCGACATCGACTTGGCTATTCATCATTCCCTCCGGAATTTAATTAGCTACCTAACGATATCGCTATCATACGCCCGCCACGACAGCGGAAAAAGCTATTGCCGGTATAGCTGTGTTGCATCAAAAGCAACAAACTCGGGCTCAAGAAGGGTTTGCACGCAGAGCGATGCGCCCTGATTCCAGGCCGAGAAACACCAAGGCCCCGAGGATCACTCCGCGGGGCCTTGTGCAAAACACCGGTCAGATCTGACGCTGGTGTTTGTCGATCTGCTCGTGCCGCTCCTGAGCTTCGATGCAGTACTTGGTGGTCGGGCTGATCAGCAAGCGTTTGAGCCCGATCGGCTCACCGCTGTCGTCACACCAACCAAAGCTGTCGTCCCTGATTCGCTCCAGGGCCATCTCCAGTTGTGGCAACAGGCGCTGGTCACGATCGATAGCGTTGACCAACCAGGTACGTTCTTCTTCAACAGAGGCGGCATCTGCCGGGTCTGCTGGAGTGTCCAGACTCTCGATAGCTACGCGGCTCTGTTCGATGCGCTCCTGAGTCTCGACTTTCATCGACTGCAGCAACTTGGTGAAGAACGCGTGTTGCTCGGCGTTCATGTAGTCATCGGCCGGCATGGCCAGCAACTTTTCCTTGGTCATCGATTTCTCTATGAAAATAACGTGCATTTAAGCGATTGGATTGCCATCACCGACAGTTCGCCGACGGCGGAATTCTTCAAGCACCCTGCGGCACTCTATTTACGAGGGGCGGCAGTCTAAGGCGCCACGTCGTACTGGGCAACAAAAATGACAATGCAGCAGCCCGAAACGGCCTGGAATCCGCTAATCGGCCCCCTGTACCTACCTCTTAGCTTGGTAACCGGCTCAAATCCATGCTCACCCTGCGTGGAACAACAGCCTCCCACAGGTGTTATCCCGATACACCCCATCGAGCAGCGCACACGGTTTCATGATGCTTTCACCTCTGGAGCCGTTAAGCCCATGAACCTGCAAGAACGCCTCGCACTCAACACCGATCTGGATTGCGCAGTTGCCGATCACTTCAACCTGCGTCCGACTCTGTACGAGGTGTGCGCCCGCCTCCTCGTGGAACAATGGTCAAAACGTCTGATCAGTCCTCACGACCCGCTGTCCCTTTTTTTGGCAAGCACCGACGGCACGTCGGAAAAAACCTATGTACGACCATTGCACCAGGTGTTTGCCGAGCGCTATTGCCGAGGCGCAACACTCAACCTCACTCCCGGCGAAGACTTTCTCAGTCTCGATCAAGATACCAACCCGCAAGCAGCTATCGATATCGACCTGCATCGAGCTACTGATCAATGAATGCGGCCCTTTTCTGCTGGAAAGCTACCTGCATGCGCTAGTGATGTTCTGGAGCGAAGCCGCCCCATCCGGACTGACTCCCTGGCAATGGTACGCCGACTACTTCAAACAACACTTCAGGTCGGCTATCGATATCGGCTTCGAGGCCGGCACACTTGGAAGCGTCGCAACAGCCGCGGCCAACCTGATCTACGCCTATCCTTCACCTCAGGAACGTAGCACCTGGCCAAATGTTGACAGGCTTGAGCTTCAGCACCTGGAACTGGACACTTCGGCAAGCGCTTACCTCGACGTGGACATGGCCAGTGCGCTGCTGCTCGAACATCTCGACAGTACGCCAGAGCGCTCTGCTACGCTGATTTACTGCTGCCCATTGCCTCGCGCCAGGCGCTACTCGATGGGCTAGGCCGACTTTGGCCCGCCTCGGCCGCCACACGGCCAACACTTGAGCTAAGCCCCACAACGACCAATAGCTTCGAAGCCCAGGCACGAGGCGTACTGCATCAACAGCTACGAACCATCAGCGCTTTGATGCAACAGTATCAATCCGAGTACAGCGCCCCTTTGATGGCACTCGAACTGGACCGCCTGACCTCGATGATCGGCCTGTGCAGCGCCACGGAGAATGGGTGAGGTGCAGTACCTGATCGACCAAGGTCAGGTCCAGGTGCGCGCGGTGGGCCGCCGCCGCCGACTGCTCAAAGTAAAAGGCCGACCGGAAGATTTTCTCGACGAGTACGAAATCAGCCACCAGGATACCGGCCTGTGGTATGCCCACTTCCACTACCCGGCCATGGACACGCCGCGCCAAGGCTTCATCGTCGGGCATCTGAAAACTGCCGCCCAACGTCACGCGGCAGGGCCGAGCATGACCGATGCCAGCACCGGCAAGGCCATCGATATCTATCGAGCGCCTATCACCTCGGCATCCGCGGCGAAGTACTTCTTCAGCCTGTAGCAACAACAGGGCCGCTGCGCTCAGGTACAGCGGCCCTGGTTTTCAACGGTCCTTGAACTGCGCTTCACGCTTGGCAATGAATGCCGCCATACCTTCCTTCTGATCTTCGGTGGCGAAGGCTGCATGGAACACCCGGCGCTCGAAGCGCACGCCTTCAGCGAGGTTGACCTCAAAGGCACGGTTGACGCTTTCCTTGACCATCATGGTCATCGGAATCGACTTGCTGGCAATCGTTGCTGCCACCTTCAAGGCTTCCTCCAGCAAATCCGCCTGCGGCACCACGCGCGCCACCAACCCTGCACGCTCGGCTTCCTCGGCGCCCATCAGGCGTCCGCTCAGGCACAGTTCCATGGCCTTGGCCTTGCCCACTGCGCGGGTCAGACGCTGGGTGCCGCCCATGCCCGGCAACACGCCCAGGTTGATTTCCGGCTGGCCGAACTTGGCATTGTCAGCAGCAAGAATGAAATCGCACATCATCGCCAGCTCGCAGCCACCGCCCAAGGCGAAGCCCGACACCGCGGCGATAATCGGCTTGCGCCGGTTGGCGATACGGTCGGCATCGCTGAACAAGTCATCGACATAGATCTGCGGGTAACGCAGGTCGGCCATTTCCTTGATATCGGCACCCGCAGCAAAGGCCTTGGCTGAGCCGGTGAGCACCACGCAGCCAATGTTCGGGTTGGCTTCCAGTTGGTCCAGCGCCTGGTTGATCTCACCGACGATCTGCGCGTTCAGCGCGTTCAACGCCTGTGGCCGATTCAACGTGATCAGGCCGACCTTGCCATGGATGTCCAACAGGATGGTTTCAAATGCCATGCAGACTGCTCCTTCAAAGATTGCGCGCAATGACCATGCGCTGAATGTCGCTGGTGCCTTCATAGATCTGGCAAACCCGCACATCGCGGTAGATCCGCTCCAGCGGGAAGTCGCTCAGATAGCCATAACCGCCCAGGGTCTGCAAGGCTTCGGAGCAGACCTTTTCGGCCATTTCCGAGGCAAACAGCTTGGCCATCGACGCTTCAACCAGCGCCGGACGCCCGGTATCCCGCAGCGCAGCGGCATGCAAAACCATTTGCCGGGCAACTGCGACCCGGGTCGCCATGTCGGCCAAGCGAAATGCCACGGCCTGATGCTCGATCAATGGCTTGCCGAAGCTCTGCCGTTCGCGGGCGTAGTCACGGGCCACCTCGAACGCGGCGCGAGCCATGCCCACCGACTGCGATGCGATACCGATGCGTCCGCCTTCAAGGTTGGCCAGGGCGATCTTGTAGCCTTCACCCTCCTCACCCAGACGGTTGGCTACCGGTACCCGCACATCGTCGAAGACGATCTGGCAGGTATCAGAAGCATGCTGGCCGAGCTTGTCCTCGACCCGCGCAACCTGGTAGCCGGGTGAATCGGTCGGAACGATAAACGCACTGATACCGCGCTTACCGGCAGCAGGATCAGTAACGGCGAAGACAATGACCACGCCGGCATTCTGCCCGGAGGTGATGAACTGTTTGCAGCCATTGAGCACATAGTGCTCGCCGTCACGGCGAGCGCGGGTCTTCAGGCTGCTGGCGTCGGAGCCAGCCTGGGGTTCGGTGAGGGCAAAGGCGCCGAGCATCTGCCCGCTTGCCAGCGGCGTGAGGAACCGCTGCTTCTGGGCGTCAGTGCCGAACTTGAGGATCGGTACGCAACCCACCGAGTTGTGCACGCTCATAATGGTCGAGCACGCGCCATCGCCCGCGGCAATTTCTTCCAGGGCCATGGCATAAGCGACATAGCCGGTATCGCTGCCGCCCCACTGCTCTGGCACCAGCATGCCAAACAGGCCCATCTCGGCCATCTCTTCGATGGCCTCCTTGGGAAAGCGATGTTCGCGGTCCCATTGTTCGGCAAACGGCCGCAGACGTTCCTGCGCAAACTGGCGGACCGCGTCACTGATTTGCTGTTGTTCGTCATTGACTAGCATGGTGCACCTCAGTACAGACACTCGACGGCCATAGCGGTCGCTTCACCGCCACCAATGCAGATGGCTGCAACGCCACGGCGCAGGCCTTTCTGACGCAAGGCCGCCAGCAAGGTGACGAGAATGCGTGCGCCCGATGCACCAATCGGATGGCCCAGAGCACACGCGCCGCCGTGGATGTTGACCTTGTCATGGGGCAGGTCCAGGTGCTTCATGGCCGCCAGGGTGACCACGGCAAAGGCTTCGTTGATCTCGAACAGATCGACCTCGGCCAGATTCCAGCCGGTGCGTTTCATCAGTTTGTCGATGGCGCCAATCGGTGCTGTCGGAAACAGTGCCGGGGTGTCGGCGAAAGCGGCATGGCCATGGATGACGGCCAGTGGTTTGAGTCCCTGCTTTTCAGCCTGGGAACGACGCATCAGCACCAGGGCCGCCGCGCCGTCGGAAATGGAACTGGAGTTGGCCGCAGTGACCGTACCGCCGTCACGGAAGGCCGCTTTGAGCTGGGGAATCTTGTCCAGGCGAGCCTTGGGTGGCTGTTCGTCATCACTGACCAGACGCTGGGTCTTGCCTTCGGTGACCTGCACCGGGACGATCTCACTGGCAAAGCTGCCGCCCTTGATCGCCTGTTGCGCGCGGGTCAGCGAGGCAATCGCGAAGTCGTCCTGTTGCTGACGGCTAAAGCCATTGGCCTCGGCGCAGTCCTCGGCGAAGGTCCCCATCAGACGCCCCTTGTCGTAGGCATCCTCGAGGCCATCGAAGAACATATGGTCGATGATCTTGCCGTGGCCCATACGATAGCCGCTGCGCGCCTTGTCCAGCAGGTACGGCGCATTGGACATGCTTTCCATGCCGCCGGCCACCACCACATCAGCGCTGCCGGCCAGGAGCATGTCGTGAGCCATGATGGTCGCCTGCATGCCCGAACCGCACATTTTGTTCAAGGTGGTGCAGGTGGTCGACTTGTTCAATCCGGCACCCAAGGCAGCCTGTCGGGCAGGCGCCTGGCCCAGGCCGGCGGGTAACACGCAACCGAACAGCACCTGCTCGACACTGTCGGCAGCAACGCCGGCACGCTCTACCGCGGCGCGAATGGCAGCAGCACCGAGTTGTGGAGCAGTGAGGCTTTTCAGGTCGCCCTGCAGGCCACCCATGGGGGTACGCACGGCGCTGACGATTACGATCGGATCATTGGCGAGGGTCATGATAGGTACTCCTGCAATTACTTGGCGGCCATGCGCAAGGCACCGTCGAGACGGATCACCTCACCATTGAGCATGCTGTTTTCGATGATGTGCCGTGCCAGCGCAGCGTATTCCTGTGGACGGCCCAGGCGTGGTGGGAATGGCACACCGGCCGCCAGCGAATCGCGTACTTCCTGAGTCATCCCAGCCATCATCGGCGTTTCAAAAATACCTGGGGCGATGGTCATCACGCGGATGCCAAAGCGTGCCAGCTCACGCGCCGCTGGCAGCGTCAGGCTGGCGATGGCGCCCTTGGAGGCGGCATAGGCGGCCTGGCCGATCTGGCCGTCGTAGGCGGCAATCGAGGCGGTGTTGATAATGACCCCACGCTCACCTTCGACGCTCGCTTCACCTTCGGCCATGGCTGCAGCGGCCAGACGCAGCAGATTGAAGCTGCCGATCAGATTAACGTTGATGACCCGGCTGAAACTCTCCAGGCCATGGGGGCCGTTCTTGCCCAGGACTTTCTCGGCACCGACAATGCCGGCGCAGTTGACCAACCCCTGCAGGCTGCCAAACGCGGCAACAGCAGCGTCGACTGCGGCCTTGGCCGCTGCCTCCTGACTGATGTCGGCAACGGCGAAACGCGCCTTGCTGCCCAGCGCTTGGGCTTTGGCCTGTACGGCTTCGGCATTGAGGTCGACCAGCATGACCTGGGCACCGGCGTCGATGAGCATTTCGGCAGTGGCGGCGCCGAGCCCCGAGGCCGCGCCGCTGACGATAAAGTTCTTGTTGGCAATCTGCATGATGGGGTTCCTCAGGCGCTGGCGGTCGAGGCCAGCGCGGCTTGTTGTTTGGCTATTTCCTGATTACGCAGGATGAAACGCTGCAGCTTGCCGCTCGGCGTTTTCGGCAGCTCGCTGACAAATTCGATTTCCCGTGGGTAGGCGTGGGCATAGAGGCGCTGGCGCACATGCTGCTTCAAAGCCTCCGCCAGTTCCTCGCTGGGCTGTTGGCCGTCGGCCAGCACCACGAAGGCCTTGATCAGTTCGGTACGTTCCGGGTCCGGTTTGCCGACGACGGCTGCCTCGATCACCGCGGGATGCTCGATTAGCGCACTCTCGACATCAAAAGGGCCGACCCGGTAACCGGAGGTGGTGATCACATCGTCGCTACGCCCCACGAAGCTGATGCTGCCGTCAGCGTTCAGCTCAACGGTGTCACCACTCAGGTAGTACTTGCCGATGATGGATTTGGTCGGCACGCCGTGGTACCCGCCAAACCAGCACAGCGGCGACTGTTCCCGGTCCACGGCAAGAATCCCCGGCACTCCGACAGGCAGTTCGTGGTTGTGCTCATCAAGCACGACAATGCGGTGCCCGGGAATGGCGAAGCCTGCCGATCCGACGTGCACCGGATGCTGCAAACCATGGTGGTTGCACAGCACCATGCCCAGTTCGGTTTGTCCGTAGTGGTCATGAATAGTCACCTCCAGCTCATCGGCAAACCAGCGGATCACCTCTGGATTGAGCGGCTCACCGGCACTGCTGACCACCCGCAGACGGCCTTCGATGGGCTTGGAGAAGGTCCCGCCAGCGGCAATCAGCAGACGATAGGCGGTAGGTGAGCCGGCCAGATTACTGATGGCGTACTTGTTGATCACCCGACACGTACTCTCGACGCTGAACGGCCCATCGTAGAACGTGGTGGAATGGCCCAGCGCCAGAGGACCAGTCACGGCGTAGTACAGGCCGTAGGCCCAGCCCGGATCGGCCAGGTTCCAGAAATTGTCCTCGTCGCGCAGGTCAATCGCATCGCGCATGTAGCCCTGGAAGGCAACGATGGCGCGTAGCGGTACCAGCAACGGTTTGGCCGGCCCAGTGGTGCCTGAGGTAAACATCATCAGAAATGGCGCATCGCCACTGAGCAGCACCGGCTCGCACTGAGGGCTGGCGGAGTCCAACGCTTGATGAAAATCCACGTCAGGAGCGTCTGCCTGGGGCCTGACACAGATGATTGCCGGGCAATCGACGACCTCATCGAGCTTACTGCGGTTGCTACGGTCGGTGATCACCACCCGGGCAGCGGATTGGTGCAAGCGATGCTCAATGGCTTTGGGGCCAAAAGCCGTGAACAACGGCTGGTAGACCGCCCCCAGGCGCCAACTGGCCAGCACGGTGACCAGCAGTTCAGGAATTCGCGGCAAAAGGCCGGCGACCCGATCACCAGGACCCACACCCTGAGCACGCAAGACATTGGCAAACCGTGCGGCCTGTTCCTGCAGCTGCTCGAAACTGTACTGCGCATGATCGCCATCACGCCCTTCCCAATTCAGGGCGATTCTGTCGCTGCCGACATGGCGATCGCAGCACTCGACACAGGCATTGAGCGCATCAAGGCCACCCTGCAGAGTGGCGTCGGCCACTCGGGAATAGTCAAAGCCGCTCGCGGCCTCAGCGTAGTCACGCATCGTCAGACTCCTGGTTCTTATTGTTGGAGTAGCACCATGAATCTGACGATAGTCGCGCTGGATGGGCCTTGGGACAATGGCCAAAGCTGTCAAACTGGATGACTGGTTTGGCCGCGCGCCCTGACGGGCTTCAACTGCCTCCTTCGCCTGCCCGCTCGACGGCCAGGGCTTCACGGGTCAGGTCCAGCGCCAATGCCTTGAGCGCCTGCTCACGCTCGCTGGCCAACTGGCTGGCCTGTTCCAGGTAAGCGCCTTCATTGCTACCCTCCCCGTCGTTCAGCGCTTCAAGCCGGTCCCAGAACGGTTGTTCGACGGCTGTAAAGCGCTCGGCGTATTCGCGGTGCAGATACTCCAGCCAAAAGTCCCGCTGACTGATGTATTCGGCCAGGGCATCGCTGTTTTCGGCATCCCGGACGACCTGCACAGCATCGGCAAGTTGCGCATCGCTGACCCCGGCGACCGCCTGGAACTGCATGGTGGCAGGCTGCCCCGGCAACCCCAGCTCACGCGCCAGGCCGCTGCGATAGGCCAGGTTGACCTCGACTTCATCGACTCCCCGTCCGGCAGCCCTGCGCAATTCGATATCCTCACGGGCTATCTGCTCGACCCGGTCCAGACGGAACAGTCGCCTGGCGACGTCCAGGCGTGCAGCGCTCACCTCAGCTGATTCGCTGCGTTGCAAGGCGCGGGCAAGGAAAACCCGGACCTCGAGGGCGCTAAAACAGGAGGAAACACTGTCAACACAGGTGCGCGGATTAGCAGCGAGGCTGAACAGTTCCTGACGCAGCTCACTGCTTTGCTGCGCCGCCTCGAGCATCTCCCATACGCGCCGCTCCAGGTCATCCCGGGCCTGGCGAAAGTCGCTGGTGCCGGACAACTCACTGATCAACTGGAAGAATTCGTGGCTATCGGGCTCGGCCAGCAAGCTGTCCCACACTGTGCCCCGTTGTTGCTGGACCAGAGGGTCTGAAGCTTGAGTCCACTCAGTCCTGCTCACCTGCACGTCGGGTCCGGCAGGGCGGACAATCAAAGGATCGGGTGCATTCAAGCGCAGCATGGTCGCCCGCGACAGCGGGTTGGATTGCAGCGACAACGCGCGTCGGAATGAGTGCGGCGCTTGCAGGATTTCATTGGGTACGCTGGCGATCTGATTACTGCGCAGGTCGGCGTGCTCAAGAAAGGGACACCAGGTCAGGCCCGATGGTACAGCCTGCAATCCGCAGTTACGCAGGTACAAATCACTCAAGCGTGACGGTTGGCGAAACCGCAGGTTGATTGGGCCGAGCGGATTGCCACTTAGGTTCAGCGTACGCAGTTGCGGCAGACTCGCCAGTTCATCAGCGCCGGGTCTGGTCAAGTGAATACGGTTATCGTTCAACCGCAGGGTTCGCAGTTCGTTGAGCTGGTCAAGACCCGCCGGTAGCACGGCGAGCTGATTGTTACTCAGATTCAGCCAGCGTACTTCCCTGAAGTTTTGCAGGAAACTCACTGGAAGCTGCTGCAACTGCAGGTTTACCAGGACGAGATCGGTGACATGGTTGAAATCAGCCCGTACCGGCAACTCAGGCAACGTTTGCAGCCCCGTACCGAACAGGCTCAAGCGCATTCCCAGCGATTGCCCGTGGTGATCCCTGATTGGCTCGCCCTGCAATCGCCAGCAGCGCCGCAGTTCTTCAGCCGCAGCCAGGCGGGCGCGGTGTGCGGGCGCTTGCGAAGCATTACTCACCCAGGTGGCCAGGGACGCATCCAACTGCTGGTACTCGTGCTCCTGGCTCAGCAAACTACTGAAGGCCGAGCCAGGCGCCTGAAGCAGAATACGGAGGTAGCCCTCTACCTGGTTTTCACTGAAGCCGACATAAAGGGCGCGGATGCGCGCGCGCAGCATGCTTTCGATCTGGCTGCGGCCTCTCCCGCGCCCACTCAGCAGATAGCCAACCCGACCATCGGCCAGGCGCTGACCCGGGTTGAACCAGGGTTTGACCTCGCGCCAGCCCAGCAGGCGCTCCAGTTGTTCGCGACTCGTCGGCAACCAACCTTGTACATCGCGGCGTACCTGCTCTGCAGCATCGGTTCCAGACCAGCGCAATCGCGCCCGCTGGTCATCCTGCAGGACGGCAAGCAACACTTCTGGCAAGCCTGCTGGTTCCTCGATTCCAAGGTCCAGTTCATAGCCCTGACGATCGTACAGCGAAAAGCGTCCTGCGCGCCTCACCATTACTCGCGCATCTTCGCTCTGCGGGTCCAGCACTGCAAGGCGGCGGCCGCTCTCGGAGCCTTCGCGCAATTCAAGGTTGACGTCGCTTGGCCATCGCGCATGATTACGCAGCAGATTGAACGTCAAGTCGACCGAGTCGGCCTGATAACTGCTCCGCAGAAACAGCCCCTCGCGCATCCGCGTCAGCCTCGCATGGCGAAGCAGCGAGCGCGCCTGCTCCGCCAGCGCCAAGGGAATGCGCTGCTCTTCGGTCATGCGCAGCCGATCCGCGTCATTCGCCTGCTGCAGCAGGTGCAATGCATACGCATCCGGCAGGCCCGGAAAATCTCGCTGGACAAGTGCCAGTGCATCATCAGCGGCCAGGTACTGCCGGCTGAAATGCTCAAACAGCCCCTCGCGCAAATGTCCGGACTGATCAAGTACTTCGCTGCGTTGCTCGGCTGCGCTCAGATCCGTCGTATCGATCTGCGCCAGACACCAGGTGTAGAACTCCGGGTCACCTTCCGCCGACTCAAACTGCTCGAGCTCTGTGAAAAAGCTTTCGATCCGTGCATCGACACTGAAGCGCTCCAGGGTGTCGCGCAAACTCACTGGCAGCGAACGGTTCTCTACCAGCAGGCCGCGCAACTCATCCTCATCGACACCTGACACCTGCAGGATCTGTTCGACCCGCAGTACATCGAGACTGGCCACTTGCGGCCACAGGCGACTCAACAGCAGCGCGCTGCCTTGCCATTCAAAAGGGTGTTCGAAGCTCAAGCGCCAACTGCGCTCGCCATTGAACCGCAAGCTCGGCGCGTAAGCCTGCGGACGCTGTGGATGCTGTAGCTGCCAGCGGCCCTGGCGCTGACGAACCTCGTAGAAGGTGTTGTCGTGTCGCCACCAATGGCGCTGGCCATCGCTGTGCAGGCCATTATCCAGCACCTGCGTTTGCTCCGGCACATCCTGCGCGGCATAGGGACTCAGGTCTTCGGACCAGAGACGCTGGTCACCTGCATTACTGTTGATGGGAACCATGCCGTCGACGAAATCACTGCGGGCAAAACCTCGGGCTACCACCCCTGCCCCTACCGCGACCCCTGCCCCTACCGCCAGGGTTTCGGCTACCCCCAGCAGGTGCTCCATGGCTTCGTGCTGATGACCACGAGACCAGTCACGCACACCTTCGAAGGTTTCCGAGAGAAGTTGCACAGCTGTCTGCGCCAGCAGCAGAGCCCCAACCACAGGTACAAACAGACCTGCCACGTTGAGCATGAGCAGGCCGACACTCTTCATCTGTTCAAGTCGCTGCTCGGAGGCCGCGTGGTCGGCATCTCCAGTCGGCACCAGAATCTGCCGGGCATCATCCTTGATACGGAGTATCTGCATAGCTGCCAGGCTGTCGAAAACATCAACAGCTGGGACCTCGCCTGTCGGCTCCAGGTCAGGTGACGGGTCCGCGAGGCGCTTGGCCAATGTGCTGAGCATCCCAGGCAATTGTCTGAGACCGATCCGGCGGCGCACGTACGTATCAACGCCAGGTTTGCTCAAGTCCGCCGCCAGTGTGTCATTCAACTGCGACCAGGAATCGAAACGGTACAGGGAGCGCTCGGGAGCGTCGGGCAAATACAGCAGCACGCGCTGGACCTGTTCATCAGTGTCGCGATGTTCAAATGCCAGAGCCCCATCGATCTGGCAACCCAGCAGCTTGAACTGCAAGACCCGCCAACCAAGACCTGGAGCGTAAGGCCGCGAAGCATCAGCCACCATTTGACGTAACATTTGCAGGTCGGCCTGATCAATCTCACCCTTTGCCGCGGCGATCTCTGCCAGCAGCGCCAACCCTTTGCGCTTATCCTGCGCCAAAGCACTCTGCATCTCCCCGGCGAACATCTCTTCAAGATGAGCCTGATAGTCCTGACCTATATCCTGCTCGCGGCAGAACGCAGTGATTATGTCGGTTTGATTGACAATCAGATCCACCGGGTTGCTAACAGGAACAGGGTCCTTGTCTGAAGAAGCCAGGCCCGAGCCCAGGTAAAAGCTCGTATTGGGCATGAAGCTCTGCATCAAGCGCTGCAACGCAGGTTGATGGACAAAGTAAATCGTGTCTTCTGGCAGCAATCCTCCCTGCGGAACTCGAAATGAACGCCGTAGCTCGCGCCAGTAGAGATCGCGAAGCTTCTCCTTCACTTCAAGAGCCTGCAGAAAAGGCTGAAGTCTATTTTCGGCAAAGGTGTCCGGGGAAATGATCCCGGCACTCGCCTGTTGCAGTTGATCCTGGCTGGAGCTATGCGCCCGCCAGCCCTCGCGAATCGCATTGATCTGCTCAGGTGAAGCACGCGTCAACCAGGCCGGCAGACGCTCCTTGATGAAATCATCGGTGGCATTGGCGATTTTTTCTGCGACGCCAGCTGGGCCTGCGCTGGGTTGGCTTTGTGTCATGACGGTCGTCCATGTGATGGTCGGAGCCGTCAAGCTTCCACTGCCCACGTCGGTCAATGCAGAAGGAAAGCACTCGCCTTCAGTCTCGTGCCTGCCCTTGCAGAATCACCGTTCGATAATGCCCCGGGTTGCAACCGAACCACTTGCGAAACGCCTTGTAGAACGAGCTGCTGTCAGCAAAACCAAGGCGCTCGGCAATGTCGGCAAAGCCCAGCTCAACCTCGGCCAGCCAGGTGATCGCCAGTTCCCGCCGTACACTGTCCTTGAGGCCCTGGTAGGTCTGCCCCTCTTC
Organism: Pseudomonas sp. GZD-222; assembly: GCF_049310525.1. Taxonomy (NCBI): domain Bacteria; kingdom Pseudomonadati; phylum Pseudomonadota; class Gammaproteobacteria; order Pseudomonadales; family Pseudomonadaceae; genus Pseudomonas; species Pseudomonas sp. GZD-222. The sequence goes on along the minus strand of NZ_JBMOWO010000097.1, from coordinate 3,909 downwards.
CGCCAGGCGGCGGCGCAGGGTCGAGGCAGACAGGCACAGGTGACGCGCCAGGCTGTCGGCGTCAGGCCATTGGCCGGGATCCATCTGGCGTAGATCCTGGCGAACCCGACGTGCCAGGCTGGCCGGATCGCGGTATTTGACCAGGATGTTTCCAGGCGCCTCGGCGAGGAAGCGCTGCAATTCTTCCTCGCTGCGCTTGAGCGGTAGATCAAGACAATCCGCAGCGATGATCATCCGTGAGCGCGGGCGATTGAACTGCAGGTTCTCCGAGAACATCACCCGATAGTCGTCGCAGAACGGTGGCTCTGCGCAGCGCAACTCGATGGCCAGGATCGGAATGCGCCGTCCGGCCAGCCAGCAGGCGACGCCGTGGACGATCATCCAGAAAGTGAAGTAAGTGAAGGCGCGGCGCGGCTGCTCACGTGGTTCACCAATGACAATTTCGGCCAGGCTCTGCTGACGGATCATGGCCGGTTGCAGGTCTTCGAGCATCAGCGACAGAAAGGTCAAAGCCGTATCCAGACCCGCAGCCAGAGTCGGCTGAGCCATCGCCGCACGACACAGAAACGCCAGGCTGCCGCTGCGCAAACCGCGCGGGTCCATACCGAAAAATTCGTCGTTTGTACGTCGTGCCAGCAATCGCCAGAGCTGTGCGTAGGCACTGGCCGGCACCCGTGCATCAGCCTGTTCAAGCAGGATCGGATCGATACCGATGCGACTGAGCAAAGCCTGGCTCGGCGCACCCGGCGCACAGCTTTGCAGCAATGCCTCGCGCACCAGTTGCATCGAGATGGTGTCTTTACCCGCCATCAACAGTACTTCGCCTTACCCGTCTTGTTTGACGGCCATCTTAGGGGCCGCAGCAAAAAATGCCAGCGCCGCGTCATACCGTCGGCGCCAGGCTCAGGAACGCCTGGATCAGGCGCAACTCCCGGCGCCGCTCCAGGCATCCGATCATGTGCCGGTTAACCAGCCCAGGTCCTGCAATCGAACGCGCCACCACGCGCGGATCATGGCTGACCTCAACCGAAGACACGATACCGATACCCAGTTCGGCGGCGACCGCCTCGGTTACCGCTTCACGGCTGTCCAGCTCCAACAGAACCCGAGGCTGAACCTCAGCTTGCGTACAGGCCTGGTCGAAGGTACGACGGGTGATCGAGCTGGGTTCGCGCAGCACCATGATTTGTCGATCCAGCTCGCTGATCGGTAGTGCTTGCCCATCAACCGCCCAGGGGTGACCTGCCGGCAACAAGGCACAGATCTGCGAGTCGCCCAGGTTCTGCAAGTGCAGCCCCTTGCGCGGTTCAACCTCGGTCAGCACGGCCACGTCCGCGTGTTCACCCAGCAGCGCAGCCAGGGTTTCCTGGGCGTTGCCCAGGCGCAGGTTGACGGTGATGCCGGGATAGCGCGCGCGCAGCTGGGCGAGCATCGGCATGACCCGGTGCGGGCCGTCGGCAGCCACCTCCAGACGTCCGGTGAGCAACTGGCGGTTGGCCTCAAGCATGGCCTGGGCTTCCTCGGCCAGGCCAAACATCGCCCGGGTGATCGCGGCCAGGCGCGTGCCCTCTTCAGTCAGCTCAACGCGCCGCGCGGTGCGTCGCAGCAAGGTGATCTGGTAGTGCTCTTCCAGGGCCTTGATATGCCCCGTGACCGCCGGCTGGCTGATGAACAAGCGCGCCGCAGCGCGGGTGAAACTGCCCTCGCGGGCCACGGCATCGAATGCTCGGAGCTGAAACAGATTCATATCTATCGGCCTGACTTATGGCTGGCATAACAACAAACAATTTGATTGATGACGCGCAGAATTGCAACTTAGGCCCCGTAGTTTCAGCCCACCGCTTGTGAGGAACTCCGGAATGAGCAACGCCCCTATCCTGCTGACCCCAGGTCCTTTGACCACCTCGTCCCGCACCCGCCAAGCGATGATGGTGGACTGGGGCTCGTGGGACCGTGATTTCAACCAACTGACCGCCAGCCTCTGCGAGCAGCTGCTGGCCATCGTCAACGGCGCCGACAGCCACCACTGTGTGCCCCTGCAAGGCAGCGGCACCTTCGCCGTGGAAGCTGCCATCGGCACCCTGGTGCCTCGCGACGGCAAGGTTCTGGTGCTGATCAACGGTGCCTACGGCCAGCGCCTGGCGAAGATCTGCAAAGTACTGGGCCGCGCCTACAGCACCTTTGAAACCGCTGAAGACCAGCCGACCACCGCAGCAGACGTCGACCGTCTGCTGGCGGCCGATACCAGCATCACTCATGTTGCGCTGATCCACTGCGAAACCAGCACCGGCATCCTCAACCCGCTGGCAGAGATCGCCGCAGTCATCGCCCGCCACGGCAAGCGCTTGATCATCGATGCCATGAGCTCGTTCGGCGCGCTGCCCATCGATGCCCGCGAAGTCCCTTTCGATGCCCTTATCGCTGCCTCCGGCAAGTGCCTGGAAGGCGTACCTGGCATGGGCTTCGTCTTCGCCAACAAAGCCTCCCTGGCGGCGGCTGAAGGCAACTCGCCGTCCCTTGCCATGGACCTGCAGGATCAACACGCCTACATGGCCAAGACCGGCCAATGGCGCTTCACACCGCCTACCCATGTTGTCGCCGCATTGCACGAAGCCCTGCTGCAGTACAACGAGGAAGGTGGCCTGCCTGCCCGTCACCAGCGTTACGCCAGCAACTGCAAAGTGCTACTCGATGGCATGGCGGCAATAGGTCTGCACAGCTTTCTGCCCGCCGAGATCCAGGCACCGATCATCGTCACCTTCCATGCGCCAAACGATCCGCGCTACCAGTTCAAGGACTTCTACGAGCGGGTCAAGGCCAAGGGTTTCATCCTCTACCCGGGCAAGCTGACCCAGGTCGAGACCTTCCGCGTCGGTTGCATCGGCGTCGTCGGACCGGACGGCATGCAAGCCGCCGTGAACGCTGTGGCCGAAGTGCTGCGGGAAATGGAAGTACTGGACATCTGAAGCGCTGACACACTCTCTAGGAATTCGCACATGAACTACAGCAACCCAACGCAACTGCAAGCCGCCATCCTCGACTGGGCCGGCACCGTGGTCGACTTCGGCTCCTTCGCGCCGACCCAGATCTTCGTCGAAGCCTTTGCCGAGTTCGACGTCGAAGTCTCTATCGAAGAAGCCCGCGGCCCGATGGGCATGGGTAAATGGGATCACATCCGCACCCTGTGCGATCAACCGCAGATTGCCGAGCGCTATCGCAAGGTGTTCGGTCGCACCCCCACTGACGACGACGTCACTGCAATCTATGAGCGCTTCATGCCCTTGCAGATCGAAAAGATCGCTGTGCACTCAGCCTTGATCCCCGGCGCCCTGGACACGCTGACCGGTCTGCGCAAGGACGGCCTGAAGATCGGCTCCTGCTCCGGCTACCCGAAAGTGGTGATGGACAAGGTGGTTGAGCTGGCCGCGCAGAATGGCTATGTCGCCGATCACGTGGTGGCAACCGATGAAACGCCAAACGGTCGCCCATGGCCGGCCCAGGCCCTGGCTAACGTGATTGCCCTGGGCATTGATGATGTAGCGGCCTGCGTTAAAGTCGACGATACCGTACCCGGCATCCTCGAAGGTCGCCGCGCCGGCATGTGGACCGTCGCGCTGGTGTGTTCGGGCAACGCCCTGGGCCTGACCTACGAAGGTTACCGCGCCCTGGCTTCGGACACCCTGGACAGCGAGCGCAAGCGCATCCATGCCCTGTTCGAAGGTTCACGCCCACATTACCTGATCGACACTATCAACGAGCTTCCAGAAGTAATCGCTGATATCAACAAGCGTCTGGCCCGCGGAGAGATGCCACAGTCAGTGTAAGACACCCGGTGGGAGCGGGCTTGTCCCGCGATTGCGATCTGTCAGTCACCTCGCATCGCGGGGAAAATCCGTCCCCCCCACTTCC